>JBASOB010000260.1:0-3449 GCA_049657865.1 Mobilitalea sp. | reverse complement strand
CACAGATGCAGTATCAAGATCCACTTAATCCAAGTACGGATACCGACTTCATCGCACAGCTTGCTACATTTTCACAATTGGAGCAGTCGCAGAACCTGAGTCAGACTACAGTCAATTCACAGGCCTTCAGCCTTGTTGGTAAAAATGTCATCATTAAGAATACAAGTACCAGCGGAACAGAATCCTACATAAGCGGCAGCGTTGATTTTGTTATGTTATCAGCAGGTAAAGCACAATTATCAATTAATGGAACCCTTTATTCCGTGGATGATCTAGACAGTGTAATCGATGATACCTATATGGTGGAACAAAGTTTACCGACCGTTACCAAGACTGCTTTAACCTATGATGCGGATAACCCAAAAGATGCAACTTTTAATGTGACATTAGGTACGGATGATAATGTAGCAGATGATGTTGCAGTGAAGATTAATGATACGGTTATAAACACTGATTTAGTAAACGTTAAAAATGGTAAAGTAACGATAGACAGCGAAGCATTCGCAGGTTTAACCAATGGATCCTATAAAGTTTCAATCGCATTTAACAATACGTTGTATACTACGATAAGCGATAAAATTACACTTCAGGTTAAAAATGCAGTAATGACTGATACAGCGACGACCGTATAAGCAACCTACAAGATGAATTGGAAATCAATTCACTTGTCAAAAATAAATACATTCAGTAGATGTATGATAGTGAGGGTGATGCAGATGAACATTCAAGTGAATCAATTTCCTTCCATAGAGCAAATGACTCAGCAACTCAGTGCCAACAAGAAAAATACAACCAGTACGAATAAGCAGACATCCAGCCAATTCAGTGAAATATTAAAAACGAAACAGGCGGTAGGAGAACTAAGTGAATTAAAGTTTTCTAAACATGCGAATGAACGTCTGGCAAGTCGGAATATCGATTTAACGGATGATCAGCTGGAACGACTAGAAAGTGGCACAAAGAAGGCAAGTGAGAAGGGAATCAATGAATCTTTAGTTATGGTAGATAACCTTGCATTTATCGTAAATGTTAAAAACAATACGGTAATAACCGCTGTTAATGATGGCGATGATAAGGTGTTTACGAATATTGATGGCGCAGTAATTATGTAAGAGCCGGACCTTATGGAGGCTCCGTATCCATGAATGACAGATTGGATACTAAACAGTGATAGACGAAAATTGGAGGTCATAAAGTTATGATGAGATCATTATTTTCTGGTGTTTCGGGATTAAAAGTACACCAGACAAAGATGGATGTAATAGGTAATAATATTTCAAATGTAAATACAATCGGTTTTAAATCAAGTTCCGTTACTTTTTCAGATGTATTATATCAGACAACACAAAGTGCTTCCGGACCAAATGCAACAACAGGAACCGCCGGACAAAATGCAATGCAGATTGGTTTAGGTTCTACCTTGGCATCCATCACCGCTTCCATTACGACAAGTGGTGCTTCACAAAGAACAGACAATCCTTTCGATGTTATGATCGAAGGAGACGGCTTCTTTATTGTTAACAGCGGTGGATCGGATTACTTTACAAAAGCAGGTTCCTTTAATGTAGATGCACAAGGTACCTTATGTACATCCTCCGGAGCAAATGTTATGGGATGGCAGGTAGATCCGAATGACGAAACGAAGGCAGTAGCCGATGCAGTATCTCCTTTGACCATTATGGCACCGGAAAATCTGTACGCAGAACCAGAGGCAACCAGTGCAGTATATATTTCCGGTAATATTGACAGCAAGGACACGCAAGTTACGAGCGATACCGGTAAAATAGTGAATATCACCTTCTTTGATAAGATGGGACATAGCTATACGGCTGATTTAAAGGTACAACAGACAGAGGAAGCAACTAATCTATATTCTGTTGCAGTTACGGATATTAAAGATGAAGATGGTTTATCGATTTTTGCTACAAAAGAAGTAGATGAAGAAGGTAACATTACTTATGGAGAATCCGGTATTTCCTTTACTTTTGGAGGAATTGCTTATACCGCAGGAGTATCCGATACCGGAGTAGTTACCGTTGATACGGCAGATGCCCCACAGATTGCATTTAATGGAGCAACCGGTGCATTTGTAAGTGTTGGTGACGGTACAACAACGGATAAGAGCATTTCTTTGGCAATCACAGCCGATGCTGGTGGTGAAGAAAATCCTTTTGAAGCAATTGATGTTGATTTCTCCTCCATCACACAGTATTCAACGAGTGGATCTTCTTCTCTCGAGGCAACCAAGGGAGGCCTTGATGGTCTTGGCGCAGGAAAGCAAGTTGGTAATATGACCGGTGTGAGCATTGATGCTTCCGGTAAGATATATGGTAAATATGATAATGGTGACAGCCGATTACTAGGACAAATTGCAGTTGCAAGCTTCTCTAATCCAGCCGGACTTGAAGCAATAGGAAACAGTATGTTTGCATCTACACAGAATTCTGGTGGTTTTGATGGAATTGGGCAGGATCCAACGCAGGGAGGCGGCAGTCTAACGACAGGTGTACTTGAAATGTCAAACGTTGATCTATCCCAGCAATTCACAGATATGATCACTACGCAGAGAGGCTTTCAAGCAAATTCAAGAATAATAACAACATCTGACACCTTGTTAGAAGAATTAATCAATTTGAAGAGATAATACAAGGCTGATGTATGAATAGGTATGCCATATATCAGCAATGATGGGTGGCAGTTCAGGCTGTCACCCTTTTTATAAACTGATTTATATGGTATCGGTAGGATCAGCAGAGATAAAAACTCTGCCAACATTCAGGAATCCTCTATATGGGATTTTGCAGTATCCGAATCTATCGTTAGTAATTACATAGAAGGAGAGAATGAAGATGATTGAAGTGACAAGATTAAATGACAAAAAATTAATAATTAATGCTGATTTGATTGAAAAGGTAGAAGAATCCCCAGATACGATTATTACGCTTACTTCGGGGAATAAAGTTATTGTAAAAGAAAGTGGACAAGAAATTAGAAATCTTGTAGTATTATATAAAAAAGAGGTTTTCAGTCGTGATATGCCTGAGACTTAACATAAATATACATAAGTTTATTTTAAAATTACGAAGATAGAAGGTGACTATTTTGGATTTAGCAACCATATTGGGATTGGTAATATGCTTTGGTGTAGTTGTATATGGTATTTTAGTTGGGCAGAGCGGTATCGAGATTCTGATGAATTTCGTAGATGCACCCTCCGTATTCATTACCATTGGTGGATCAATGGCCTGTATGCTCACCATGTCTGCCAGCCTAAAAGGATTTTTAGAAAATGTAAAGAGCTTTACCCTTGCTTTAAAAGTATTGCCTGCAAATGAAGAAGTTACGATCAAGTCTATCATTGAACTATCTAATGTTGCAAGAAAAGAAGGTCTTCTTGCTTTAGAAGAGGCAGCCAATGGAATCGATGATGAATTCCTTAAAAAAGGGGT
>JBASOB010000259.1:0-5079 GCA_049657865.1 Mobilitalea sp. | reverse complement strand
GAATTCTGGAGTATGTGGTGATTTGGCCATAAAATAATCCTCCATAAGTAGATTTTGGTTATTTACCATGTCTACTTATGGAGGATCATATCAATGATTCTATTTTAACGGTAGTGCATTAATTTTTATACTACCTTTCTTCTTACTTATTCAGTAAATTAGTAGAGAAACAGCCGAAAGTAGTAACTTTAAAGAGTTTGAAGAGGTGACTTAGCTTCACGATTAATATTTATATTGAATATCTCATAGTATGTGATAATATAAAAATTGGAAATAGAAAAACAAGAATTTGGAAAATAAATGTAATGTAAGGTTAAGGTGAATTATGATGATATACAGAGAACTACAGACGGAGGAAATCAATTTTGAACTATTTGCTAATTTCAGACGACGTCAGGTAGTAACAAAATGCTGGAGAAAAATTGAAGATAAATGGTGTATCAGAGAGATTGCATTTGTTGATGATTTTACACAAGAAGATTATGCAGAGTTAATAGGCAAGATGAAAAACACATTGGAAACAGGTGGTTTTCTATGTGGTGCGTTCTTGGAGAGTGAATTAAAAGGTCTTGTCTCCGTAGAGGCGGAACTTTTTGGGGAAAACAAAGAGTATTTGGATTTGTCGAATATTCATGTTTCAGAGGATCTACGTGGCAAAGGAATTGGAAGAGAATTATTTGAATTAGCAAAGATCTGGGCAAAGCAGCATAACGCACGGAAGCTTTATATTTCCGCTCATTCAGCGGTAGAAAGTCAAGCGTTCTATCATTCAATGGGATGTGTAGAAGCGCAGGAATATAATCAGGAACATGTTGAACAAGAGCCATGTGACTGTCAACTAGAATGTGAAGTCTGAGCGAGACAGGAAAGTAGCAGGTACCTAACTGGAATTCAATAGAAAGTATGCACGCAGGAATACCAATAGTACAATTAAAGTAATAGAGAACCAATCGGAAGAAATGAGATCACACTGCAAGCAATGAATTTGTTTTTCGCTGGCGGTGATACTATGTGTTTGAGAAACTTAATATAGTGATGTGAATAGGAAAACGAATATGAAAATACATGATGAAAGTATGATTGACTCAGAATTAATGGAAGAACTTAAAATAGATTGTTCTAAATGCAGCGGCTTGTGCTGCGTTGCATTATTCTGCTTTAAAATGGATGGATTTCCGGAAGAAAAGCCCGCAGGTAAACCCTGTATTAATCTGCAAGATGATTTCCGTTGTAAAATACATACAGAACTTATCAAACAAAAAATGAAGGGCTGTCTCGGTTACGATTGCTTTGGTGCAGGTCAAAAAGTAAGTCAGACCATTTATCATAATACAAACTGGCAAACAGATCACGTGAAATCGCAAGAAATATTTGATGTATTTCTGGTTATTTTCCAGATTCATCAAATACTTTATTTCTTAGCAGAAGCAAAAACAATAATACCAGCCAGAGAACTTTGGAATTATATTGGTACTTTAATAAAGAAGGGAAGAGATATCGGGAAAGCATCGCCGCAAGACATACTTGCATTTGATATTGGTGGATATAAGCAGCAGGTGAATGAATGTTTAAGAAAAGTAAGTAGCTTAATTAGCGTGAACGATATGCAGAACAAGGAAGAACACAAGATGAATTTTATGGGAAAAAATTTCAAGAGAAAGAATTTTGATGGTAGGGATTTTGCCATGTCTTTATTAATCGCCACTAATCTTGAAGGTTGTAGTTTTATCGGAGCCAATTTCTTGGGTGCAGATACCAGAGATACTAATTTTAATTCTGCAGATTTAAGTGACGCTGTTTTTCTAACACAGGGACAAATAAATTCAGCCAAGGGGAATTTAGTAACAAAATTACCAAGTAACTTAAGCCGTCCTATCACATGGGCAGGAATATAAAGGCTGTTTTCACGGGCTAAGGGGAATACTAAAATGAAAATTGAGACAAGCAATCTGATTATTCGTAATTTTGAGTTGAGAGATGAAAATGATCTGTGCGAATATATGTTGCAGCGAGTGAATGCAGAATTTGAGTCGTATCCGGATTTCACGAAACAGAAAGCGAAAGAAGAGATTGAATTCAGGACACAAAGTGATGAATTCTATGCAATTGAGTTGAAAAACGAACATAAAGTGATTGGTAATATTTATTTGGGCAACAGAAGTTCGAATGCAAGAGAGCTTGGATATGTATTAAATGAGCACTACCAGCATAAGGGCTATGGAACTGAAGCCTGCAAGGCAGCGATAGAATATATGTTTCAAGAGGGCACACACCGAATTTATGCAGAAAGTGCTCCTCAAAATACGCCTTCCTGGAAATTGATGGAGAAGGTAGGGATGAGTAGGGAGGCACATTTCAGAAAGAATGTTTCCTTTCATCAAGACCGGAATGGATGCCCGATCTATTGGGATACCTATGTATATGCTATATTAAATTCTGAGAAGTAAATATATTCAGACATTGTATTCATACAGTGTATTCAGACCATATATTTAGACCATATATTCAGACAGACAGAATTAGTTTGATTATCTAAATAAATATGGTATTATATAAATTTGGAAACGATATACAGAAGATTATAACAAAAACTTCTATAAATTACATTTTATAGAGATTTGGAGGAACATGAAGAGAATAGTAAAATTAGAATCTATAATATCAGTCCTATTGGGAGGAATGTTTACTGCAATGGTACTGATTGCATACTGGGGAAACTTTCAATATATCTATGAACTGACTTTTTTGAGTAATGCCTTAACAGGATTGTTCTTACTAACAACGACTGTGTTGAAAAGAAAAGGAAAAGAGATTCCTCAAATACTGTATTTGGATTTTACGGTGCTTTTATTTATGGTATTTCTTATCTGTATCGCCTTCATTAGTGAATTCACCTTTACCGGTGCTGTATTTTTCCTACATGTAATTAATCCGTTAGCCTTACTGGTGTATTTCTTTATCTATATTGATATGAACAAAATCAGCAAAGTTTCCAGTGTTTTGACTATTGTTATTATGCCGTTAGCCTACTTGGTGTTTGCTGTTATCTTTGGAGGTATCACTGATAATTACATTTACTTTTTCTTGAATTATAAGGAAAAGGGAATTGATTATAGTGTAATATTTGTTTGTATTGTAGCGGTAGGTCTAATTGCGATAAGCTATGGAATTTTCTATTTAAATAGATTCCTTCATAGGGGGAGCGAAAAATGAAGAATCATATAAGAAATATGTCGGCTGGCGCAGCAATATGTGCAATAATTTCTGCCTGTGTTGGCGTTTTTTATTCTTTTGGAGGCGAAATACGAACAGTAACCAATATTTATGGACAAGAAATTATTCTATATGGTGATGGTATTTACGCTAACAATACTTTGCTAAAGGTGGGAGCCACGAAAGGAACCGATATCGTGATGATATTGGTTGGTATTTTACTGTTAATCACTATATTTTCCATGGATAAGAAAGGTTTTGCCCCTTTTTTGCTGACCGGACTGTTGTCATGCATTCTATATTCCTCCACATGTCTTGTGATGGGTTTAAGTTTTAACCGTTTATTTATGCTGTATTTGCTCCAATTTGGTCTTGCGTTATTTGCTTTTATTTTTTCTATCATGGATTTGATTCGATCTGATAATTTTGAAAAAACACTCTATGAAAAAAAGTTGAAAGGTACGGCTATTTTTATGATGATTGGCGGCTGTTCTGTATTGGTATGGCTTTCTTTCCTTATTCCGGCGACCTTAACAGGGTTACCGACAGAATTCATTGAAATATATACTACAGAACCTACCTTTGTTATAGATTTGGCAATAATTCTACCATCAAGTTTTCTGTGCGGTATCTATTTGTTACAGCGTAAAGAAATTGGATATAAAATCACTTCTATATTACTAACATTGATTACCTGTGTTGGTGCATGCGTTATCTTTCAAACAGTGATGCAGCTTTCACTTGGAGTTGCTCCAAATGTCGGGCAATTAGTAGGGATGGTATTATCTTTTATTGTCTTGGGAACAATTGCAATCATACTTAATGTTCGTTTGTTAAAGTATGCGAAATGTGAAGGGTAGATTACAACCCTATGATACATCATGTGATATTTAAGTACCTCCATTTAAAAATATTTACATAAAATTCTCCACATAAAACCTTCATATAAAAACCTCAATACAAAACCATTATATAAAATATGATGGTTTTTATTTACATTATTATTGACAAACGATAATAATATAAGTATAATTATCGTAAAACAATAATTGTGAGGTGTACATATGATTAAAAAGTACGGGGTAATACTTGTAATAGAAGGAGTTCTGTCTTTTTGCTTGGCAGTTCTCATGTTTTATGTAGTTAGACTTAGTAATTCCTTATTTCTTCTATCTATGCCCTTTGACTTAATTGGCAAGGGACTTCGGTGGCTCTCTTTCCGTTCTTCGGCAGGTAATATCGCCGCAATTCTATTGTATGTTGTATTTTCACTGGCTCCATTGTTATATCTAGCAGGCAGGTTTCATAGTCGAAAATTAAATAAGTCAGACCTCCTGCTACTGGTACTAAGCATCTATAGTTTTTATATGATATATGAGTTTATTAATCCTGAGCTCATGCTGAATCGTACTTTTGCCACGCTACTAGATGCCTCCGCGCTTCCTATGATAAAAATATCATTTTCCTTTATCTTCTATACATTTTTGATCGCATATCTGATATTGAATATGATTTCTCGTCTTAGTGATAGGTCGACCGATAATAAGCTAGGAAATCTTTGTACGAGCTTAAGTAGAATCGTGCTTATACTCTCAGGGATCTATACCTTTTTTATTGGTTATTTTGTTTCCTTTCAACTCTTTCAAAGTATTGACAAATATGTCGTTGAAAAGCGCAGCGCTATTAACCTTTATTACCTTATCATAGATTATGTCCTGGAGGCATTGCCAATCCTGTTTTCTATCCTCACATTGCTATCCGGAACTGCGCTACTTATGAGCATGGTTACAGACCACCTGCAAGAGAAGGAGTTCCTTGCAGCAAAAAGAATGAGCACCATCAGTATGCTCGCGGTGTATGTTACAG
>JBASOB010000258.1:0-6722 GCA_049657865.1 Mobilitalea sp. | reverse complement strand
ACCTTCACCGTTACATAGCATCTAATGATGTCTATGTACACAAAATGGATAAAATCTTCTATTTTGTGTACTGGAAACTCGAATCCACCACTTTTTTCTCGTAAGTTCTGAATAGTTACATAATTTTCAATATTTTAACAGTGCTTTTTGTCTATATATTTTTATCTAAATCATAATAATCAATACCACTTTTTGTAAATATACTACATTTAAATCTAGATATAAAGGACATATGTCCTAGAACAATCTTACTTATCTTAATCGTCCGCCTTTCCGCATTTACTGTATTACATACTCCGGTAATATTATTAATTTCTACTTCAGTTTACCGATGGAGCTTTGATCTACTCTCATTTCCATCTCTCTTTTTTCTGCTACTCAGTTAATATACCATTGATTCCAAATCCAAAAATCTTTTTCCAGTAAAATTCTAGTAAACCTTATGTAAAATTATTTTGATCATTATCCCTCCATTTATTGTCTAGGAGTAACTGCAGAAGACCGTTAATAAGCAGAAAAAGAAAAGCAGCCCTTTCGGGCTGCTTTTCTTTTTCATTCATATTTCAAACCTGAGAATTTATCCATTGAATCCCTTCAAATAGCAATTCTTTCTCTGTTAAATGTATATAATGCGAACTATTCTTTGCTTGTATCCAAGTTGATTTTTTACTAAAATTCAAATATTCTTTCATGATATCTTGCCATATGTTCTCAATTTTAGTAGCGAAATCCTTTGAATTATTACCATATTTCATATTCTCTTCCACTGCTAATTGCGATGTATGAGTGATAAGAAAGAGGGGGATATCAGGGAAATCACCTTTTTCTTTTAACTGACGGATATTTTCGTTCTTATGTGCTTCCACATATTCATTTAAAGCAGTAATACAATACTCTGGCTTTGTTACTGCATTTAATATATCCTTCCTCGCTTCTTCATCAAACGAATTATAATAACAAAATGGCGGAGCCCCCTTCATGATTTTCTTTGTCAAAAATCCCATGTGTAGTTTCGCTAGTCTATACATAATTGAAATATTAGCGGTCTTGTCTACTCCACTTTTTTTGTATTCTTTATTGCTTAATAATTCCTTAAATTTACTATCATTTGCTGAAAGAGGATCTAATAATATAATTCCTTTTACCATTTCAGGATATAATCTAGTGAATTGCTGCGCATATAATCCACCCTGTGAATGAGCTATTATCATGATTTTCTCTTCATGTTTAATTTGCTGCAATAATTCATATAATTCCTGTGCTATATTGATTGGTGTCCTATCTGCTAATGAAACAGCGCTATTATTAATACCGGCTCTCTCATATAACAAAACTCCGTTATTAACTGACAGTTCTTTTGCTATCTGTATCCATTCTCCCATACATGCACCCAGAGCCATTTCAATAATAATGCTAACATTCTCTCTCCCAAATGTTTTATAATTTATTTTCAAATTATTCAAACCTATTTCCTCCTATTCTTTATTAATAGATACAACTGTTCCTGCTGTTCCTCTGTCCATTTGGAAGCTAAGAACTCCAATAATTTATCTTCGTATTCAAGATGTTCTTGGTTGATCATTTTCCCTTTATCACTTAATTTCAGAATGTTCTCTCTCTTATCAACATCATTTCGTATTTGTATCACATATCCTCTGTCTGCTAATCTTTTTACTGCTGACACAATGGTAGTTTTTGATATTTTCAACTTTTCGCTTATTTCTTTTGCAGTAAGCTTATCCTCATCTGATATCATCGAAATGATAGTGATATCCTGTTCACACAACTTTGTAAAATTCAGCTGCTTTTTATCCTTTATTATCTCCTTATTCGAGAAAATAATTTCATGCAGTAATTCATTTAACTGCTCTTTTAACTTATCTTGATAATTCATATATTCTTTCCTTAAATAGTCATATTATAGAACGTATTTCGTTCTATAATATGACTATTTATGTTATTTGTCAATACCCAGATCTAGAAGGCGTGCAAAAGGCAGGCCTAACATCGAGCCAGCATCCTGACTTCGTCAGTCTGCACGCGGGCTTCGCCCTGTCACACAAAGAAAGCTCCGGATGTATGCAAGCATACTCCGGAGCTTTTTTTGTGCGACTTGGCTCATTGCCATCGCGATAATTATTTATTGTTTAATACTGCCTCGTGCTAAGCAGCACAGGCAGATAACAAAAAGCAGCCCTTTCGGACTGCTTTTCTGTATCTTGAAATTATTTATTGTTTAATACTGCCTGTGCTGCTGCTAATCTTGCGATTGGCACGCGGAAAGGGGAACAGGATACATAGGTTAAGCCGATCTTATGGCAGAACTCGATGGTAGATGGATCTCCACCGTGCTCACCACAGATACCAAGCTTGATATTAGGTCTAGTCTTACGACCTTTTTCAACTGCCATCTTAACTAATTGTCCAACACCTTCTTGATCAAGACGAGCAAATGGATCCGATTCATAAATCTTATTCTTGTAGTAAGAATCTAAGAACTTACCAGCGTCATCACGGGAGAAACCGAATGTCATCTGTGTTAAGTCGTTCGTACCAAAGGAGAAGAATTCTGCATCTTCAGCAATTTCGTCTGCAAGTAATGCTGCACGTGGGATTTCAATCATAGTACCAATATGGTATTCGATATCAGAGTTCATTTCTTTCTTCACTAATTCAGCTGTCTCAACAACAATATCCTTAACGAATTTTAATTCTCTCTTCTCGCCAACAAGTGGAATCATGATTTCTGGAACGATATTATAACCTTTTTCCTTCTTGATTTCGATTGCTGCTTCCATAACTGCTCTGGTTTGCATTTTAGCAATTTCAGGATATGTTACGGCAAGACGGCAACCTCTGTGGCCCATCATAGGGTTGAATTCATGTAAGGAATCACAGGTTTCTTTTACTTCTTCAACAGTGAGGTCCATATCTGCTGCTAATGCTGCGATATCAGCTTCTTCTGTAGGTACGAATTCATGAAGTGGAGGATCGAGGAAACGGATAGTAACTGGTCTTCCTTCCATTACTTCGTAAATTCCCTTGAAATCTTTCTTCTGGAAAGGAATTAACTCATTAAGAGCTTCTTCTCTAGCTTCTACAGTTTTTGATAAAATCATTTTTCTGATCTTATGAATTCTGTCTTCATTAAAGAACATATGCTCTGTACGACAAAGGCCGATACCTTCTGCACCAAATTTAACAGCGTTTGCTGCGTCTTCTGGTGAATCTGCATTTGTTCTTACCTGTAATGTTCTGATTTCATCAGCCCATTTCATAATTCTTTCGAAGTTACCACTGATTCCTGCTTCTACGGTAGGAATATCTCCAACATAGATGTTACCTTCAGAACCGTCTAAGGAAATGTATTCTCCTTCTTTAATGGTAGCTCCACCTAATGTGAAAAATTTATCTGCTTCTGTGATTTTGATTTCTCCACAACCGGAGATACAAGCGGTACCCATACCACGAGCAACTACTGCTGCATGAGAAGTCATACCACCACGTACTGTTAAGATACCTTCAGCTGCATGCATACCTTCGATATCTTCAGGGGAAGTCTCAAGACGAACAAGGATAACTCTTTCGCCTTTTTCGTGATGATCTTTTGCATCCTGTGCGTTGAAGTATACACGGCCAGCTGCTGCGCCAGGTGATGCAGGAAGTGCACTACCAATAGGTTTTGCTGCTTTTAATGCTTTTGGATCAAATCCAGGATGTAATAACTGGTCTAAGGATTTCGCTTCAATTCTCTTGATTGCGGTTTCCTTGGTAATCTTTCCTTCGTCTACTAAATCACAAGCGATTTGAAGAGCTGCAGGAGCAGTTCTCTTACCGTTACGTGTCTGTAAGAAGTAAAGTTTCTTATCTTCAATTGTAAATTCCATATCTTGCATATCTGTGTAATGATTCTCAAGTAAGGTAGCAATTCTCATGAATTCAGTATAAACTTCAGGCATATCCTGCTCAAGTCTTGTGATAGGCAGAGGTGTTCTGATACCAGCAACAACATCTTCGCCCTGAGCATTGATTAAGTATTCACCATAGATCTTAGCTTCACCTGTAGAAGGATTACGTGTAAATGCAACGCCTGTACCGGAAGTATCTCCCATGTTACCAAATACCATAGCTTGAACGTTAACAGCGGTACCCCAGTCACCAGGGATATCATTCATTCTTCTGTAGTAAATCGCACGAGGATTATCCCATGAACGGAATACTGCAGTTACAGCTTCGATCAACTGATCGATTGGTTCCTGAGGGAAGTCTGTGCCTTTTTCTGCTTTATATAATGCTTTATATTGGTCAATTACGTCTTTTAAATCATCAGCTGAGAGGTCAGTGTCAAATTTAACACCCTTCTTCTCTTTGATTTCATCTAAAACTCTTTCGAATTTAGCCTTGCTGATTTCCATAACAACGTCAGAGAACATCTGAATAAATCTTCTGTAAGAATCATATGCAAATCTTCTGTTACCTGTCTTAAGTGCGAAACCTTCAACTGCAACATCATTTAATCCTAAGTTAAGGATTGTGTCCATCATACCAGGCATGGAAGCTCTTGCTCCAGAACGAACGGAAACCAATAAAGGATTCTTAGTATCGCCAAATTTCTTGCCTTGTTGTTCTTCTAAGTCTTTTAATGCTGCAAATATCTGAGTCTTGATTTCATCAGAAATCTTCTTATCAGTTTTGTAATAATCTGTACAAGCTTCCGTAGTGATTACAAAACCTTGAGGAATTGGAAGACCTAAGTTAGTCATTTCACATAAGTTAGCGCCTTTTCCACCAAGAAGGTTTTTCATATCAGCTTTGCCTTCTTTAAACAAATATACCCATTTTGCCATATTATAAGTGCCCTCCTAAAAATATTATTGTACAATTTGTATTTGCATTACCTTTGAGAGTCAAAAGTACTCCGCAAACGCAACGAAGCTGACCGAATCAAGAGAATTTCTCCGAATTCAGTCCTTCGTAATGTTTGCGTAATACTTTTATCACTCAAAAGTATAATGCAAATATCAAATTATAGGTCTCTTTTAGCGTTTGTTGCCGCCAAAATGCATTATATCATAGAATACAATGTGAGGAAAGAGTTTTTTGCTAAAATTTAAACTTATCCTCAAAATAAGCTTTTAAGTCTTCTATCTTAATTCTCTCCTGTACCATTGTGTCTCTATCACGAACCGTAACTGCTCCATCTGTCTCAGATTCAAAGTCATAAGTAATACAGAATGGAGTTCCAATTTCATCAAGTCTGCGATAACGCTTACCAATATTACCTCGGTCATCATATTCGCAATTGTATGTTTTACAAAGCTCTGTGTAAATCTTATCTGCCGGTTCAGCTAACTTCTTTGACAACGGAAGTATGCCAATTTTAACAGGTGCAAGTGCAGGGTGAAAATGCAATACAGTACGAACATCACCTTCTGCGATTTCTTCTTCATCGTATGCTGCACATAAGAATGCAAGCGTAACACGGTCTGCACCAAGTGACGGTTCAATTACATAAGGAACATATCTTTCCTTCTTCTCATCGTCAAAGTAACTCATATCTTGTTTGGATACATTCTGATGTTGTGTCAGGTCATAATCGGTACGGTCTGCAATGCCCCATAATTCTCCCCATCCAAAAGGAAATAGGAATTCAATGTCAGAAGTTGCTTTACTATAGAAGGAAAGTTCAGCTGCATCATGGTCTCTAACCCGCATCTCATCTCCCGTAATACCAAGTTTTTGTAACCAATCGATACAGAATGTTCTCCAGTAATCAAACCATTCAAGGTCTGTATCCGGTTCACAGAAAAACTCAAGTTCCATCTGTTCGAATTCTCTGGTACGGAAAGTGAAGTTACCTGGTGTTATTTCGTTACGGAAGGACTTTCCTACCTGACCGATACCAAATGGTATCTTCTTACGGGAAGTTCTCTGAACATTTTTAAAGTTAACAAAGATACCCTGTGCTGTCTCAGGTCTTAAGTAAACTACGTTCTTTGCATCTTCAGTTACACCCTGGAATGTTTTGAACATCAGGTTAAACTGACGAATATCAGTAAAATTATGCTTGCCGCAAGTAGGACAGTTAATGTTGTGATCATCGATATATTTCATCATGTCTTCCTGTGACCAGGCATCCACGCTGCCTTCAATTACAATACCATTCTCCGTAAGGTAATCTTCAATTAATTTATCTGCACGGAAACGTTCATGACATTCTTTACAATCCATTAAAGGATCCGAGAAACCGCCTAAATGACCAGAAGCTACCCAAGTCTGTGGATTCATAAGGATTGCGCAGTCAACACCTACATTATAAGGGTTTTCCTGAACAAACTTCTGCCACCATGCTTTTTTAACATTGTTCTTAAGTTCAACGCCAAGATTTCCATAATCCCAGGTATTCGCAAGTCCACCATATATTTCGGAACCCGGATATACAAAGCCTCTCGCTTTCGCTAGTGCTACAATCTTTTCCATTGTTTTTTCCATCGTCTTTTTCCTCACATCATTTATTATTAGTTATTTATTTAGAGTATGATAAGTACATTCTATGTGATGCCACATATTATGATTCGTCTACCTTCTTTTCGCAGCCTTTCCTTCCGGAGAACTATCCCAAGTAAATCTTATCTATGCGAAAATCTTATCTCATGGTTTATAAGCTATGATCGTCATACCGTCTTTCGCGCTCTGGATTGTATTCTCATCCACATATACAG
>JBASOB010000257.1:0-6689 GCA_049657865.1 Mobilitalea sp. | reverse complement strand
AGATTGGAAGGCTGAGGACACTGTTTGTTTCAATAGAATTGAAATTAATAAACGGTATTCCAGTTACTGCACCAATGATTGCTGCCGCAATATAACCTGTAAAAAGTCCAAAAAGAATCGGAAGCTGACTTAGTTTACCCTTTAGGTATACAGAATATAATATGGTTGATATTAATGTAATAATTGCAATTACCCATGCCATATTTGTAGCAAGAGCTGTCTGTGTCTCTGCAATCCCTGCAGGAATGGAACGAGCATTTCCCATTGCATTCGCTGCTAAAGATAAACCTATAATAATAGCAATACTGCCGGTAACCGTTGGAGGAAGGACTTTATCAATTGCCGCTTTACCCGAACGTTTTATCACGAGTCCAGCTGCGATGGAAACAAATCCCGACATAACGATACCAAATTGAGCGATTGATATCTTGTCATTCAATGAATAAGAGGAAAATGCTTCAGCGCCCATAATTGAAACAATTGCTGCAATATACGAAAAACTGGAACCATAATATAAGGGGATTTTTCGTCCAGTTATTAATATAAAGCAAAGAGTTGCCAGTCCACTGGCAAAGATGGTGGTAGATACATGAAAACCAGTTAGTAAAGCAACCAAAACAGTTGCCGGGAACATAACTACGATTTGTTGAAGTGCAAATGGAATCAGTTCTAGTATTGGTGGTCTCTCGTCCGGTAGATATCCAATCGATTCATTTTTCTTTGACATTTTCATTTCCTCCTATTATTTTTTATACATAATTCAGAAAATATAAATATCCCTCTCTTCTGAATACAGTAACATCTTAATGAAGCTTCCCGTCAGGCTTCTTGTACTTTATATCCTAGCATTTCGTAGTTTATTTATTTAACCCTTTTTCTTGTAATGCCTTCAGTATATCTTCTGAAGTGATTGGCATTCGGTAGAAACGAACTCCAATTGCATTATAAATAGCATTCGCAATACACGGAGCACCAGGAACCATAAGCGGCTCACCTACGCCACGCGCACCATAAGGTCCGGTAGGCTCCGGATGCTCTACATACAAGGCAACGAGCTCCGGTATATCATCTACGGTTGGAATCTTATAATCAACGAAGCTTTTATTTAAGACCTTGCCATCCTTCATTTTAAGTTCTTCCAGTAATGCAGTACCAAGTGCCTGAACCATGGCACCTTCACTCTGCGTTTTAAACAGGGTAGGATTAATTACCTTTCCTGCATCAAAACAAGATACCATCTTAAGAACTTTACATGTACCGGTATCCGTATCTATTTCAACTTCACAGCCGTTTACGCCCATTGTCCAGAAAGCGGCAGGATGATGCTTTGTGATACCAGTCTTTTTATCGGTATTAATATTATTCTCAAGAGTAAATACTCCTACTCCGATTGCAGGGCCACCGTAACCACTGCCATCTTTAAATGATATTCCAAGTGCAAAAGTGGATATTGGTAGTTTCCGTTCCGGATATATCTTATCCGCTACATATCCATCCTTAAATTCAAGATCTCTCTTCACTGCTTTCATCTTAATCTGTGCAAGATCAAGTACTTTATCAACCAAATTCTCAGCAGCGAGTTTTACCGCATTTCCTGCACAATAGGTGGTACGGCTTGCAACTGTCTGCCATTCATATGGAGTAACATCCGTATCTCCTGAGCAGAAGGTGATTTTATCCGGTGACACAGACAGAACTTCCGCTGCTATCTGTACCAGTACCGTAGATGCTCCCTGACCGATTTCCTGCGCACTGCTTAATAAGAAGAAAGTGCCATCTTCGTTCATTCGGAGGATTGCTGACGAACCTGCATTAGCAGGCATGGAGGGTGATTTCCATCCGGCTGCGATGCCTTTTGCACGGATTATATGAGGACCGGCTTTTTTACTAGGCTTATCATATTCGATTTCTGCGACAACTTTATCAAGACAGTCCTGAAGACCTGCAACCTCAAGTTTCTCTCCCATACCTGTAATCCCACCTGGCTTTATTCCGTTCAGCCTTCTGATTTCAACAGGTGAGATGCCTACCTTCTCTGCAATGATATCCATATTCTGCTCAATTGCAAAATGAATTTCACACATTCCAAATCCTCTGTAAGGGCCTCCTACCGGATGATTCGTATAGACACAGTAGCTATCGGTCCAGACATTATCAACGTCATAAGGTCCTGCCGAAGCCCAACCGCCTGCTTTCGTAATATTTACACCGTACTCTGTGTAGGCTCCTCCGTCCCAAATAAATTCATTATGCAGTGCTAAGATTTTACCGTCTTTTCTTATGCCTGTCTTAATTTTCGCATGCATTCCCTGACGGACATAAGAATTGACAAACTCATCTTCACGGGTATATACCAGTTTAACCGGCCGTCCCTGACAATGCTTTGCAAGTGGAACAAGAATTCCCTCCAGTGTAGTTCCGGCTTTGGAACCAAAACCACCTCCGACTGTCGGTGATACCACCCTGATCTTATTAAGTGGCATACCAAATGCAACCGAAAGTGCCTGACGTACTGCATAAGGCGACTGGCAGCTTGCCCACACGGTAAGTTTTCCGTTAGCATCATATTTGGCGATTGCTGCATGTGGCTCGATTGGAACATGCTGTACATGTGGAATATAGAAGGAATTTTCGTAAACAAAATCTGCTTTCGCAAAAGCTTTTTGAGCATCTCCTTTTCTAAGCACATAGTGATGCGATATATTGGTACCCTTTACCGGGTAAAAGATAGGCGCCACTTTGTAGGTATGAAGTGCCGGATGAATCAAAGGTGCCTCAGGTTTCATACCGTCTACTGCATTGGTTACTGCCGGGAGTTCTTCATATTCTACCTTTACAAGCTCACAGGCCTGCTTCGCTATTTCTTCTGTTTCTGCAGCAACTGCAGCCACTGCTTCACCCATATACTTTGCGGTATCTCCGATCTTCGCCATAAAATATCGGTCTTCGAGATACAGTCCCGCACGATTAGGATACTCATCCCCTGTAATTACGCATTTCACTCCGTTAAGTTTCTCTGCTTCTGATGTATCAATGGAAATAATCCTTGCATGTGCATATGGACTTCTTACACATTGTACATACAGCATTCTTGGGAGTCGAATGTCGTCTACATATTCCGCTGAACCCGTAACCTTCATAATCGCATCTTTACGGTCATAAGACTTACCAACATGCTTTAATCCCATTACCGCCCACCTCCCCTTAATACTTCGGCTGTCTCTTCAATTGCTTCGACAATCCGGATATATCCGGTACATCTGCAAAGATTTCCAACAATTGCTGTTTTAATGTCTTCACGGGTAGGATTCGGATTTTCCTGTAATAAAGCTGTTCCTGACATAATAAAACCAGGTGTACAGAAACCACATTGTAAAGCGGAATGCTTCACAAACTGTTTCTGCATAACCGATAATTCTCCATTCTTCGTAATTCCTTCAATGGTTGTTATATGCATGCCATCAAGTTCTGGTGCTAGTACCAAACAAGCATTTAATGGTTTCCCATCCGCAATAATAGTACAGGCACCGCATTCTCCGGCTCCACAGCCTTCTTTTGTCCCAGTAAGGTTCAGATCCTCACGTAATACATTGAGCATTGTCCTGTTTGCATCCACATAAAGTTCAATCGGATCTTCATTTACGAAAAAATTTACTTTATATTTCATTCTACGACACCTCCTGACGCTAACTGCTCCAGACTGCGTTTAACCGTAACCTCTACCACATCAAGCCTGTATTTTTTAGATGCCCTGATATCACTGATCGGTGCAACCTCTGTACAGGCTAACTTTGCAGCTTCCAAAATTAATTCCGGTATCAGTTTCTTACCCTTTAACAAATCTTCCGTCTTAGTGAGTCTTACCGGTGTAGGTGCGACTGCACCAAATGCCATTCGGTAACTGTCGCCCATCCTAAGTACCGTGCCACATATTGTAGCTAAATCAACCTCTTGGCGTCTGGAAACTTTCGTAAATATACCTACTGCGCCTTCCAGATAGGGAACTTTACAGCCCGCAACTATTTCATCCGGCTTTAATATCGTCCTCCGTACAAAAGTAATAAATTCAGAAATAGGCACTTCACGATACCCATCTTTTCCGATGATGCACATGTTGGCCTCACAAACATATAACGGCGTTCCCGCATCACATAATGGGGAAGCATTCACAATATTACCAATCAGCGTTGCACGGTTTCGGACCTGTTTACTTCCTACAGAGCGTGCCGCTTCTGATAAAAAAGGATAATATTTTTTCACGTCTTCATTGTCAGCGACTTCATTCATAGTTGCACAAGCGCCGATATACAGACCTTCTTCTTTGCTAAAAGTAATACTTCTAAGTCCAGGGATATGTTTAATATCAATCACGTACTCCGGTGCAATAAGACGGTCGCGAAGCTGAATCACAATATCTGTTCCACCATTCAGTAAAACAGAGCATCCTTCATGCTGAGTGCGAAATGCAATTGCTTCCTCCATCGTATCCGGCCTCAAATATTCAAATTCTTTCATTTTGCCCTCCTAACAGTTATAAATAACTACTAGATCTTTAACGAAATCCCTCAAATCAAAAAATACATTTTCAAAAAAGGCCGCATAACAGAATCTTTACAATTTCTGAAAGCAGCCTCAACCAAGATGTGATATTTTAGTAGTGTTTGAAACACCGCAGAGATATAACATAAAGCGATATATTATTATAATAGTATAAGATTATTATATCTAAAAGTTTACAAATTTACATTTAAATATAGAGTAATATTCATAGCAAAACCTAGCACATTTTTAACATTACACCACCAAACGTTGCACTATATCGTTTTCCATATCCGAATAAAATCAGTCCACCACCTATCCAAACAGACGCAGCGTATACTGGTGTTATTCTGACTTATCTATTGAGCTTGTGTATTTTCTTAGGAAGGAACGATATGGTATAGCGATGAAAAAGCTCGTTGTCTGACGAACGAAGTGAGGAGTTCGAGTTTTTCGTCGCTGTTTTACCATATCCTTCCTTCCTTAGTAAATACCAAGTGAAATATCCGAAGCCAGAATAACACCAGCATATGCAGTGGCTGTTTCAACACCTAACTCTGATTTTATTCCACTTTTCAAAATCTATATCTACCAACAATGTCTTGAACTTTCTTTTAAACTTTCATTTGAACTTTCTTTTTAACTTTCTTTTGAACTTTCATTTGAACTTTCTTTCTATATCACGCATCCTCAAACCCGTCAAAAGCCACAATACGTGAGATACAGCTCTCCCCGTCCACAAGCTTCCAAGGGAAACACCCAATAACAAGACGTTTATTGCTGAGCTTGTCAATATCACCGCCAAGACATTCTGCATGAATCGCTTCATAAGGTTTGCAGAAAAGTTCGATGTGCATTGCTTGATAATGATCCGGCCATGGATAAACTTCATTCAGGCTCTTTCCGTAACGCTCCTGGAATAATTTATCACACTTAACAGCCTCCATCGGTTCCCACTCACGAATCTTCGTATTCATAGGATGATCTGCACTGCCACAATCAACACCTAACCATCTAAGCTTCTTATCACGTACCCATTGGATAAATTCAAGATTCGGACCGGGATGTCTTAACATATAGCGTTTCTCATCTGCACCTGGCTGATCCCATCCATATTTATGATAACCAGTGTTGATGATGACGATGTCGCCTTCCCTTACCTCAACTCTTCTTTCAATATCTGCCGGAGTATAAATACCGAAATCCTCTGCCTGATCGGATAAATCAACTACAACACCTGGATGACAGAGTTTTGTAAGTTCAAGTGCTGCCATATCACGACCGGCTGTATCAAAATGAAGAGGCCCGTCAAGATGCGTACCAACATGATTACTGTGAGTCATTAACTGACCATTCGCACCATTAGGGGAAAGACGTTTAAAAAACTTCATCTGCAGTGGTTCATACGTAGGCCATGGGGGTGTATTAATACCAATTGGAATAGAAAGCTCATAAATTGTAATATCTGACCATTTACTCATTTTAAATCCCTCCATTATTCTATTATTTTATTCTATCGTTTAATGTTTCATTGTTCCAATATTTCATTATTTCAATATTTTATTGTTTCATTGTTCTTTTGTTCTGTTGTTCTGTTGTTCTGTTGTTCTGTTGTTCTGTTATTCTGTTGTTCTTTTATTCTTTTATTCTTTATTCTTTTATTCTTTATTCTTGATTCCGTAATTCCGTAATTCTGTCATTCTGTCATTATGACCATTCTTTCGCACATGCAGAAAGTGCTTTTGTAAAACATTCTTGAGGTGGATGAACTATCCCTGCACCAACCTGACCTACACCTGCGTCTTTATGTGCAATTCCAGTATTGATAATTGGACGTATTCCTGTCTCAAGGACTTTTCTCATATCGATACCGGTAGGTCCTCCGCGGAAATCAAGTACCGGAATCCGGTATGCGGATCCTTCTCCAACAGTAATTTCATACATTTGCTTCGTATAATTAATTGCATCCGACACCTTGCCACCGACAAATTGAACAATAGCAGGAGCGGCCGCCATACAGAAGCCACCAATTCCTGTGGTCTCCGTGATACAGGAATCTCCCAAATCTCTGGCCTCATCCTCCTCTGTAAATCCTGGGAATAAGAGCCCTTCGACGATTTCAGCAGGTCCTGTAAACCATGCATCTTTAC
>JBASOB010000256.1:0-3077 GCA_049657865.1 Mobilitalea sp. | reverse complement strand
ATACTACACCGAGAGCCACCTTCATATAGGGAAGTGCAAAATCTACCTGCTCGGCACGTTCTGCAGTAACTGTAAAATTAGCCAAAATAATATCTACTTTTGCCGTCACTAAATATTCAACCCTGCTTGCTGCTTCCACGGAAACATATTCTACTTCCACACCTAAGTCTTTGGCAATTCTGTTACCAAGATAGACATCATAACCTTGATAGTCTCCATTCTCATCTACATAACCAAAGGGTTTTTTATCACTAAATACCCCAATTACAATTTTACCGCTGCTTTTTATTTCCTCTAAAGTTCTAGCTGTACCTGTTGCAGCTACCGCTGCTGTTGTCGGTGTTGCTGCTATGGTTGGAGTAGCAGCTTCTGTTACTTCTACTGCTGCAGCTGAGGTAGCTTCTTTAGTGTCAGCTTTTCCTGAGCAAGCGATTAAACCTGCTGCCACTAAGGCTAGACTTAATAATAATGCTGTTACTTTTTTTGTTTTTCTCATAATTTTTCCTCTTTTCCTGGGGGGTTCCCATATTTGCTTCATCGTGTAACTGATCCTTTTGACTCTATCAAATGGATTCTATATTTGAACCGCTGCTACGGCGTCAAACTCAAATAAATTTAAAAACTGTTTTGCTCTCTCTGTGTTAGGCTTTGTAAAGAAGGCCTTCGGTTCACTTTCTTCTACTATTCTGCCTTCATCTATAAATATCACTCTGTCCGCGATTGCCCTGGCAAACTGCATTTCATGTGTCACTATCACCATTGTGCTGCCCTCTCTTGCCAGTTCCAGCATAACATCTAAAACTTCTCGTACCATTTCAGGATCCAGAGCTGCGGTAACTTCATCAAAGAGCATGACTTCCGGATGCATGCATAACGCTCTTACAATTGCCGCTCTCTGTTTCTGTCCTCCAGATAGCTGCCTCGGATAGGCATTTCTCTTATCTTGCAGTCCAACTCTAATTAGAAGTTCTTCTGCTTCTTTTATCACTGCCTTTTTCTCTCTCTTCTGAGCTTTCATTGGTCCCAGTATAATATTATCTAGTACTGTCATATGAGGAAACAGGTCATAACTTTGAAAAACCATTCCAATCTTTTGTCGAATGAGATGCATACTTTTTGTCTGATCACTGATTCTTTCACCGCTTAAGTAAATCTCACCTTCCTGAATATTCTCAAGTCCATTGATACACCTAAGCAAAGTACTTTTTCCACAGCCAGAGGGTCCAAGGAGTACCACAACTTCGCCTTTATAGATATCAATGGAGATATCCTCCAGAATTACGGTATCATCAAAACTCTTCTTTATGTGTTTCATCTCTAATATTTTATCCTTCGTTTTCATCTGTGATAACCTCAATTCTTCCATATTTTTTCTAATTTCCCTGAGAGTAGTGAAATAGGATAACATACCAGGAAATACAGAAAAAAGATTACTCCGTAGATCCAAACCGCTGCTGTGGGTGTTGTTAACCTTGAAGCTTCAATGATCTGCTGCCCAACCTTTACTACTTCAACTACTCCGATCAGGACAATCAAGGAGGTTGTCTTAATCATTCTTGTTACCAGATTAATTGCTAGAGGAAGCAGCCTCCGTATCGTTTGTGGTATCACAATGAATATGTAGATCTGAGCTTCCTTAAGTCCTAAGGCGCGACCACTTTCATACTGATGCTGCGGAATGGATACCAATGCTCCTCTTACCAAATCCCCCATCTCCGCGGTACCCCATAATACAAATACGATAACTGCAGATACTTCTCCCGAAAGATTAATTTGAAAAGCTTTTGTAACTCCAAAATATACCAAGAACAATAATACTAGCTGCGGTATGATTCGAATAAATTCCAGATATAACCTGGTAACAAATTTTGTAATCGGATTTTCAAGTGTCATTATCATTCCAAGTATAATTCCAAGGAAGATTGAGATCAGTACCGATATCATAGAAATTTCAACGGTAATCCACAATCCTTCCAGTAATCTTACAAAATTTCTTCCCTGAAAGAGAACTCTAATTCCCATATCCTGCATATCTAAGTCTCCTCTCTATCCCGGCAAAAATAAGCGATATCGGAAGCAGAATAATGAAATAAGCACTTACTAACAGAAACAATGCTTCCTCTGTCTTATAATACAGACCAATTAAATCTTTGGCTACATACATGAGATCTGCCAGTGCCACCGCGCTGAATACTGAGGTCTCTTTAATCAGGAATATTACATTAGCACTAAAAGCCGGTATGGAAACCGAGACAGCCTGAGGTAATAGGATATAACGAAGCACTTGTACTTTCGTCAGTCCTAAGCTTAATCCGGATTCTATCTGGGTGTCACCGATTGATTCAAGTCCGCTTCTGAAAGCCTCCGCCATATAGCTTCCGCCCAGAAAAACCAATCCGCAAATCGCACATGCTTCGGAACTTAGAACGATTCCAATCTTGGGTAGCCCAAAGTATAAGAAGAAAAGCTGGATAAGTAACGGAGTGTTCCGCGATAGTTCTATATAGATGCCTGTAATTCTTCTTAATACAGGTATTTTATAGTACCGGATTAAACTGCAGCCAAGTCCTACTACGATGGATATCGCTATCCCGATTGCTGCGATTCTTAAGGTTAATATTGCCGCTTCAAGGTATAACGGGATGTTCTGTTTTATAAATTCATAATCCATCTTTTACCTCTTCCTTACATGATACAAATACGATCCCTATCTTCTCTTATAATATTCTCAATGTTTTTTTACTTCGCTTTTTACTTTACTTTTTTACTTTACTTTTTTACTTCGCTTTTCTACTTCGCTTTTCTACTTCGCTTTTCTACTTCGCTTTCATATTCTATACTATTCCGATAGGATTTATGTGTTGTTGCTATATTAATATACTCCACACTATTTGTCAATACTCTATTTACTATATTTATTCTATATTCTATTTACTATATTTATTCTATAATTCCTTTTCGTATTAACGTAAGCGTCAAATCCTCCGCCCCTTATTAAATGAAGCGCCGCTTATTTGCGACGCTTGCTGTAGCAATCAGCTGGAAGTTTTTTTGACCACGGCATAAGTGGCTCCAGT
>JBASOB010000255.1:0-12648 GCA_049657865.1 Mobilitalea sp. | reverse complement strand
TTGCTGACGACTATATCAACTTGATTTCCGAAAAATGTGGTATCAAGATGGTAGTTGAGCCTGATTTGACCTGGGCGGAAGCTTATGCAAAAGCAGCGAAGGGCGAAATCGATGTTCTTCCTTGTGTTTCAAAAACAGCAGAGCGTGAAGCCATCTTTCTATATTCTAATCCCTATTACTATTTCAATCGTGCCATCTACGTACAAGAAGACAACAATACAATAACTTCTATGTATGATCTTTCCGGTCAAATGGTTGCTGTACAAGCAGATAGCTCTCATGAAGGCTATCTAAGAACTTTTACGGATATTAATCTAAGTCTATTTTCAACTGTAGGCGACGCCTTAAAAGCTGTATCTAAGGGTACCGAGCTTGCTTATGTGGGTAATGAAGATACTAGCAACTATCTCGTACAGGAATATGGAATTACGAATTTAAAAAGCATTACTATCGTTACTGCCTCTGAGAACGGCCTGTACTTTGCCGTTCGCAAGGATTGGCCTGAGCTGACTTCCATACTTAATAAATGTTTAGCTAGCATCACCAAGAAAGAACGTCTTATGATAGATAATAATTGGTCCGGTGTAGACAAAGCCTTAGCTTATCAGCAAAACTTACGCACCATCATCGTGATCAGTTCCGTTATTGCTTTCGGATTAATTCTATCTTTTTACTGGATTATCAGATTAAGAAAACAAGTAAAATTGCGGATGGTAGCCGAACAGAATTTGAAACAGTTAAAAGAAGAAGCTGAAACAGAGAACGAATTAAAGTCTATCTTCTTAGCCCGTATGTCTCACGAAATACGAACTCCTCTTAACGCAATTACCGGTATGACTTATCTGCTTGGCAAAACGGATGTTTCTTCTGCTCAAAAGCTGTATTTAGACAAGATAACCCATGCAGCGAAAAGTATGTTAGGAATCATTAATGATATTTTAGATTTTTCAAAGATTGAAGCAGGAAAAATCGTATTAGAGAAGTTACCCTTCAGTTTAGATACAACGCTGGAACAAGTAGTTAATATTATTTCCTATAAAGTGGAAGAACAAGGACTTGAATTCTCAATCCATAAGGATTCTGATGTTCCTACCTTCTTTTATGGAGACTCCTTGCGTTTACAGCAAATATTGATTAATTTGATTAATAATGCAATCAAGTTTACGAAAAAAGGATTTGTCCGCGCCTCCATTTCCCTGGTTTCCAAAACAAATGATTCCTGTATACTGCAATTTAAAATTGAAGACACCGGAATCGGAATGTCCCCCGATCAATTAAAAGCAATCTTTCAATCTTTTGGCCAAGGTGATGAAACTATCAGCAGAAAATTCGGTGGAACCGGACTCGGTCTTACAATCTCTAAAAACTTGATCGAGCTTATGGGTGGCGAGGTTCATGTTGAAAGTACCGAAGATGTTGGATCAACCTTTCTATTTACAGTCAGCCTTACCGTTGATGCCACTCAGGAGTATAATGATTCTTCTATTAAAGCCTCGATTGATTTTAATACATTGTCGATTCTTGTGATTGAGAAGAGCCCCTTCTACACTAATTTGCTTAGAGATTATTTAACAAACTTCCATATCTCCTTTGATTTTGCATCCTCTGGAGAACAGGGAATATCGAAATTAGTGGAAGCCAACAAATCGGATAAAAAGTCTTATGATTTAATATTATTAGATTACTTAACTCCTACTGAAAATGGAATTGAATATTATGGTAATCTTATTGAATTATTTCCAAGATTGCCAAAATGTATTTTAATGATTCCTATCGCCAGAGAATATATATTTGAAAAGATTGAAGAAGCAGGCATCAGCATTGGAATTATGAAGCCCTTTATGCCATCAACTTTATTTAATTCTATTTTAGAGCTTACAAAAAAGAAGATTGTCAATCTCCCTCCAATCAGCAAGGTAACTACAACAGGCGATGCTACCACAATGGTATCTGCTCATATTTTAGTAGTGGATGACAATAAGACAAACCAGATGATTGCAGAATCCATTCTTTCTCAGATTGGGTGCCAGATAAGCTTAGCAAATGACGGAAAAGAAGGTTATGAGTTTTTCGTTGCGCACCAAGATAATCTCGATCTTATCCTAATGGACCTTCATATGCCTGTATTAAATGGTTTGGAATCTTCTGAATTAATCAGGAAGATAGATAAAGAAATACCTATTATTGCAATGACTGCTGATGCAATCACCGGCATTGAAGACAAATGCAAAGCCTCCGGTATTAATTTCTATATCAGTAAACCGTTTGATCCTGAAATGTTTTTACAAACCATCATTGACGTCTTAAAAAGTAGAGAAGAGGCTCCCACCCCTGCCATTAACATTGCAGAAACCATTTCACGTATTGGTACGAACAAAGCATTTTTTCTTGAGATTTTAAAACAATTCTTTATAGAATCCGTAGATATTGCACAGGATATCACCGATGCAATAGATAGTGATAATTACCAAGCTGCTGCAGATATCGCGCATAAGCTAAAAAGCAGTTCCGGTAATATCGGTGCAAATGATTTATACAAAATAACTTCTGAATTAAATGCTGCGCTCAAAGCAAACGATCAAGCGACAGCCAGTGAATTACTTCCACCTTTTTTGCTGCAGCTTGACCGTGTGTTAAAAGAAGTCGCGAAACTTATCAACTCCTAGATTATTTGCTTTGCTCTGGTTCCGTAGTACCGGTAAATCCACAAATCTCTTCAATACAGTTCCAGATCTCATCCCTGCCCTGCTTCGTAATTGAAGAAAAGGGCAGGATTTTTGTGTCTGGCATTACACCAAGTCCTTCTCTTATGATCTTTATTTGTTTTTCTTTTTGGCTTCGGTTAATTTTATCTAGTTTCGTAGCTATAATCACCGGTTTAAATCCCTGGTATACGATCCAGTCATACATCATTTTGTCATTTTCTGAGGGTTCACGACGTATGTCTAGCAATAAGAACACCAACTTTAATTGGTAGGAGGTTTTAAGATAATTTTCAATCATTTTACCCCATTTTTCTTTAATCGTGATGGATACCTTGGCATAACCATAACCTGGTAAATCAACAAAATAGAGTTCATCATTAATATTATAGTAATTGATTGTCTGTGTCTTACCAGGCTGCCCTGACGTTCTTGCCAATGCCTTTCTATTCAGGAGACCATTAATCAAGGTAGATTTGCCTACATTTGATTTCCCCGCAAAGGCTATTTCCGGTTTTTCATTTACCGGAATCGTACTTGTAATTCCACAAACCGTTTCTAATGTTGCATTTTTTACAATCATTTGTTACCTCTCTTCACGTGTGATTCATTATAAAAGGGGATGCTACAAAACTCAACCGATCCGACTAGCGATTATCTAACACACATCGCCAATTGCAACAAGTTAGTTGTTTTGTAATATCCCCTTCGTCTATTTTACAAGCAAAAACCATCTTAACTAAGACGAATAAGCTTATTTCGTTACGATTCTATCGTGACTGCTGAAATCTATGCTGTTTTCTATTAATTCTGCCATAACTGCTGCATTTATGCTATTTTATACGGATTCTACATAACTATTGCATTTATGTTATTTCTGCTAATCTTACTGTAACTTTAGGATTTTATGCTATTTCATCCTTTGTTTTCTTCGGAGCACGTCTTATAATTGGTTTTCTGACAATGTTCTCTTCCGATAAAACCATCCTAGGTTCTTCGGTACCTAATACAGCTTCTTTCGTGATAATACACTTGATCGCTTTTGCGTCCGAAGGAATTTTGTACATAGAGTCCATCATAACATGTTCCATAATAGCTCGCAGTCCTCTGGCTCCAATCTTACGTTTACTCGACTGTTTTGCAATTTCAATCAAAGCTTCCTCCTCGAATTCGAGTTCAACTCCATCAAGTTCAAACAGTTTCTTATATTGCTTCGTAATCGCATTTTTCGGCTCGGTAAGAATCTTCACCAATGCTTCTTCATCTAATGCATCAAGAGCTACTGGAACAGGTACACGTCCTACAAACTCAGGAATCAAACCATATTTGATTAAATCCTGCGGCATAACCTGTCTGAACAGTTCTCCGATATTGGATTTATTCTTATCACTGATTTCAGCATTAAATCCAATCGATTTCTGACCGATTCTTGCTTCAATGATTTTCTCAAGTCCATCAAATGCACCGCCACATATAAACAAAATATTCGTAGTATTGATTTGAATGAATTCCTGATGTGGATGTTTTCTTCCACCCTGCGGTGGTACGGAAGCTACCGTGCCTTCAAGAATTTTAAGGAGTGCCTGCTGAACGCCCTCACCTGAAACATCTCTGGTAATCGATGTGTTCTCTGATTTTCTGGTAATTTTATCAATTTCATCAATATAAATAATACCAAATTCCGCACGTTCAATATCAAAGTCTGCTGCCTGAATGATCTTAAGAAGTATATTCTCAACATCTTCACCAACGTACCCTGCTTCTGTAAGTGCAGTAGCATCTGCGATTGCAAATGGAACATTTAGTAATTTGGCTAATGTCTGTGCCAGATATGTCTTACCCGAACCGGTTGGTCCAATCATCAGAATATTACTCTTCTGTAATTCGACATCCAAATCCTTATCGGAAAGTATTCTTTTATAATGGTTATAAACCGAAACTGCCAACACTTTTTTTGCTTCTTCCTGTCCAACTACATGTTGGTCCAAAAAGGTCTTGATTTCTGCCGGTTTTAAAAGATTAATGTCATTATTCGTAATCGTTTCGCCATCGAATTCTTCCTCGATAATTTCGCTGCAGATTTCAATACATTCATCGCAGATATAGACTCCCGGTCCTGCAATCAGTTTTCTAACTTGATCCTGTGTTTTATTGCAAAAAGAACATCTTAATTGTTTTCTGTCTTCAACTTTTCCTGGCATTATTAAATCACCTCATTTTCTTTACCCGCTAAAACGGCAATAAGTGGTTGCCCTCTTATTTTCTGTAATAGCATAATCGGCAAGTAAATAAATCTGTATATTACAACAAATTCAATTACTTGCCACAACTATAATTTAAATTCTCTTTATTATCTGTGTTCTAAAATACCATCGATAAGGCCATAATCTTTTGCCTGCTCTGCAGTCATAAAATTATCTCTGTCGGTATCGACTTCAATTATCTCAATCGGTTTTCCAGTATTGCGAGATAAGATTTCATTCAATTTTCTTCTTGTCTTGATAATGTTATCTGCAACAATCTTAATATCCGAAGCCATTCCCTGTGCTCCGCCAGAAGGCTGATGAATCATCACTTCTGCGTTCGGGAGCGCAAATCTCTTGCCCTGTGCTCCACCGGAAAGCAAAAATGCTCCCATGCTTGCTGCCATACCAATACATATGGTTGAGACATCACATTTAATGTAATTCATGGTATCATAAATTGCCATACCTGCCGTTACAGATCCACCTGGGCTGTTAATATAGAAATTAATATCCTTGCCCGGATCTTCTGACTCTAAAAACAGCATCTGAGCTACTATCAGGCTAGCTGTAACATCATTAACTTCTTCTCCAAGGAAAATAATTCTTTCCTTTAACAATCTGGAATAAATGTCGTAGCTTCTCTCACCGCGACTTGTTTGTTCTATGACATAAGGTACTAAACTCATACATTTATCCTCCATATCTAGTTGTAAAACGGATACTATGCTTCTTTCGATGCAGCCACTACTAAATCAACTGCCTTCTGAACAGCGATATCTGTCTTCATCTGCTCTTTTTCTTTGTCTCCGATTAATCCCTTCAACTTTTCAATTTCCATCTGATACATGGTTGCCATCTCAGTAATCTCTTTTTCTAATTCTTCATCAGAAACTTCGATGTTCTCAGCTTTTGCGATTGATTCTAATACCAATCTGCTCTGAATACGTTTTACTGCCTGAGGTTTCATGCTCTCTAAGAACTTCTTAGGATCTGTTCCTGTATACTGGAAGTACTGCTCAATCGAAAGACCTTGGTTCTGCATTCTCTGAGCGAAGTCTTCTGCAAGCTGGTTCACTTGTGCACTTATCATTGGTTCAGGAATATCCATTGTTGCAGCTTCGATAATCTTATCAATGATTTCATTCTCTTTTGCAGTCTTTAAATCTTTTTCTTTTTCAACTGCAATTGCTGCTTTAATGCTTTCTTTATATTCAGCCAAGGTATCAAATTCTGATACATCTTGTGCAAAATCATCATCAAGTGCTGGAATTTCTTTCTCTTTAATCTCTTTTACTGTTACTTTAAAGAGTGCTGGCTTTCCTTCTAATTCTTTTGCCTGATATTCTTCAGGGAAAGTTACATTAACTTCTACTTCTTCGCCAATTGCTTTTCCGATTAATTGCTCTTCAAAGCCATCAATAAAGGAATGAGATCCAATTGTCAGGGAATAATCTGTTCCTGTACCACCGTCAAAAAGCTGACCATCTACATAACCTTCGAAGTCAATTGTTGTAACATCACCGTCTTTGACTGCTCTATCATCAATCGTAATCATTCTTGAATTCTGCTCAAGTTCTTTGTTGATTTTAGCCATAATCTCTTCTTCGGTTACGACTGCTTCTTTCTTTTCTACTTCAATACCTTTGTATTGTCCTAGTGTTATTTCCGGTTTCAGCGCAACTTCAGCTGTGAAGATGAAGGTCTTGCCTTTTTCTACTTGAACTACATCGATTTCTGGTCTTGATACAATATCAAGTCCACTTTCAATCGCTGCTTTCTCGTATGCTTCTGGAATTAATTCATTCGCAGCATCTTCATAGAAAATACTTGCTCCATACATTTTTTCTATCATAGCACGAGGAGCTTTACCCTTGCGAAAACCCTGAACGCTGATTTTATCTTTGTTTTTTATGTATGCTTTCTGCATAGCGCCTTCAAATTCTTCGATGGAAGCTTCTATTGTAAGCTTTGCCATATTTTTTTCTAATTTTTCTACCTGTAAACTCATTTTATATCCTCCTTAGATTATGTACTTTATGTTTTGCCATTTATATTTGTCGTATCGTATGTGATCTGCATAAGTACATGAAGTCTGCTTTTTGCAGACATTTTGACATTAGTATATTATAACATATCGAATCTGTAAATACTATAATTTATTTTTCTGCTATTTACACAAGAAATTCCTTGTTTTTAAGCATTTATCATGCTTATTCTGCTTTTAGGCACCAATGACATGTCCTTGTTCCTTCATCACCTGAATAACTTTTTCGACCAAAGTTTTACAACGTTCTTCGGATTCTGCTTCTACCATAACTCTGATTACCGGTTCAGTCCCGCTCTCACGTACCAGAATACGTCCATCCTTGCCTAATTCTTTTTCAACGGAGGCTACTACTGCTTTTACTACTTTATCACTCTTCACCGCTTTTTTGTTATGGACTTTCACATTAATCATAAGCTGCGGGAAAATCACGACTTCTTTCAGGAGTTCCGATAGAGGAGCTTTACTCTCTAACATTACCTCCATTAATTTCAGGGAGGTCAGTATACCATCTCCTGTAGTAGCATGTTTATTGAAAATAATATGTCCCGACTGTTCTCCACCGATGGAATGTCCATTGGCCATCATATTCTCGTAGACATATTTATCACCAACCGTTGTGACCTCATATTTAATACCTTTTTTATCAAGCGCACGGTATAAACCAAGGTTCGACATGATCGTCGTTACGACGGTATTATTATTCAGCTCATTTCTACCTTTCATGTATACGCCGCAAAGATAGAGAATCAGATCTCCATCAATTACATTACCATTGTCGTCGACTGCAATGCACCTGTCTGCATCTCCGTCATACGCAAATCCGACATCCAATTTATGTTCTACTACAAATTTCTGGAGAGGTGCTATAAAGGTAGAGCCACAATCACGATTAATATTGGTGCCATCCGGCTCACTGTTTATGACATAGGTTTTTGCACCCAGTGCATCGAACACTCCTTTTGCTACAGTTGTTGCTGAGCCATTTGCCAGATCAAGTCCTACTCGTTTGCCTTGAAAAGATCTGGTAGCAAGAGAAATCAGATACCCGATATAACGATTTCTTCCGATTGCATAATCCACCGTTCTTCCAATATTCTCACGCTTTGCCAATGGCAGTGCATCATCTTCGCTATCAACGTACTGCTCAATCAAATCTTCAATTTCTGATTCCAGTTTATATCCGCTTCCATTGATTACTTTAATTCCATTATCATAATATGCGTTATGACTTGCTGAAATCATAATTCCACAATCGAAACTCTCACTTCTTACCACATAAGCAACACTTGGTGTTGTCGTAACATGGAGCAGGTAGACATCTGCACCGCTGGCTGTGAGTCCTGCAACAAGTGCATATTCAAACATATATCCCGATCTTCTTGTATCCTTACCGATTACTATATTTGCTTTATGTTCTTTTCCATAATAATTTCCTAAAAATCTGCCAACTTTATATGCGTGAGTTACCGTCAGATTCACATTTGCTTCTCCACGAAATCCATCCGTGCCAAAATATTTACCCATAGTTACATTTCCTTTCTATTATGAAGAGATATTCTCTATGTCCGATCTATAAAAGCATATCTATGCAGATATATTTTCTACAGAGTATTTCTATTTTAACATAGATAACAGAATTTTGGAAATGAAAGTTTTATAAAGCAGTCATATAAAGCAGTCCATCTTTGAGAAATTGCGAGAACCCGATTAAAAAGATGCTACGTATTTACTATAATATAATAACTGCTATTAATATTCCTTAGTTCTGCTAGTTCGCAAACATAGACCCCTATTACAGCTTTATTATTACTTATATTATCTCAAAAACGAGTGAATTTTAATCCCATTGAACAGTGTTATTGGCTTTACTTGTCACAAAGTTTGCGTTATACTGTTGTGGAATAATTTGTTTTGATTCGTATCAATAGGATAGACAGAATATGATTTAGGACTGTTTAAATTATACCACTTAACAAGTATCTTAAGCATAAAACAATACCTTCTGTTTCCTCTATTGAAATATGATTGTAGAAAGTGAGGATTTTACATGAAAATAGTTGTACTAGCTGGCGGAACCAGCACAGAAAGAGATGTATCCCTGATAACAGGTACAATGATTTATAAGGCTCTTAAGAGCGTCGGACATCAGGTTGTATTGATAGATGTATATTTAGGATATGAAGGTCCGACCGCTAATATTTTCGAATTAGAAGAAGACTGGGCCGCTGACATTGGTGGCATCAAAGAAAGTAATCCAGATATCAACCAGATTAAGGCACTTAGAAAAAGTAATCCCAATAATTTCTTCGGTCCAAATGTCATCGATATCTGCAGTCAGTCCGATATCGTATTTATGGCGTTGCACGGCGAAAATGGAGAAGATGGCAAGATACAGGCTGCCTTTGATCTGATGGGAATCAAATATACCGGTACTGATTATACCAGCAGCGCTCTTACCATGGATAAAGCTATTTCCAAAGAAATTTTTGCTTTCTATAAAATCCCTACCCCTCTCGGTATTCATGTACGTAAGGGAGAATGTTATGAGTGGGCTTCCTATCCTTGTGTTGTTAAGGTCTGTAATGGCGGTTCCAGTGTCGGAGTGTATATCCTAAACTCTCACACCGAGATGGAAACTGCTCTGAAAGATGCCTTTACTTACGGAAATGAAGTAATTATTGAGCAATATATTAAAGGAAGAGAATTTTCCGTCGGCGTAATAGATGGAAAGGCTTTGCCAGTCATTGAAATTGCACCTCTTTCCGGTTTTTATGATTATAAGAATAAATATCAGGCCGGAAGTGCTGTTGAAACCTGCCCAGCCTTATTAAGCGAAGAAATCACAGCACAGATGCAGAAGATTGCCGAAGATGTATTCGTTGCTTTACGTCTTAAAACTTATGCACGTATGGATTTCATCCTGGATGACCAGAACCAAATCTTCTGTCTGGAGGGTAATACCCTTCCCGGAATGACTCCGACTTCTCTTCTTCCACAGGAGGCGAAAGCAGCCGGAATTAATTTCGATGAATTATGTGAAAAAATAATTGCGATATCACTAAATAAATATAACGAATCATAATTTTCGTAATTAGTGTGAAGCAAAAACATCTTCACACGCAAATTTGTGCTTGCAGCCCAAAGTTTGCAAGTATAGAGAAAGATATGGTTATTCATGTGAAGCAAAAACATCTTCACACGCAAATTTGTGCTTGCAGCCCAAAGTTTGCAAGTAGTTAGAAAGGCATGGTTATTAATATGAAAAATATGACATTACCTGAAATTGCGAAAGCCTGTAATGGACAGTTGTTTGGTTATGTCGGCAACCAGGTAACGGAAGCGGCAGGAGTAGTGATAGACTCCAGACAGGTGGGAAAAAATTATCTCTTCATCGCAACCGTAGGCGAGCGCGTAGACGGCCATAATTTTATCGATGACGTGTTCGATAAGGGAGCTTTAGCTGTTGTCTGTGAGAAAGTTCCCAGCTCTCCAAAAGGACCTTATATATTAGTTTCCGACAGTTTCCTTGCATTGAAGGATCTTGCCACCTGGTATCGTATGCAGCTAGATGTGAAAGTAGTCGGAATTACCGGAAGCGTCGGCAAAACCAGTACCAAAGAATTTATCAGCAGTGTTCTTTCTCAAAAATATAAAGTACTAAAGACAAAGGGTAACTTTAATAACGAAGTAGGTATGCCGCTCACTATCTTAAAGATTCAACAAGATCATGAAGTTGCCGTTTTAGAAATGGGAATCAGTGATTTTGGTGAAATGCATCGTTTAAGCGAAATTGCAAAACCTGATATCGCCGTGATAACGAATATCGGACTCTGCCATTTGGAAAACCTTAAATCCAGGCAAGGAATATTTAAAGCCAAAACAGAAATCTTTGACTTTATGAATGAGAATGGCCGTGTATGTGTCAATGGTGATGATGACCTGCTTGCCTCCCTAGGCGAGGTTCATGGTCAAAAGCCTATTACTTTCGGAATACACCAGACCAATGATATCTATGCCTCAAAAGTTGAAAGTCTCGGCTTGTTTGGCAGCACCTGTGAGCTTCATGTACAGGACCAAGTACTATCTGCAAGGATTCCCCTCCCAGGGGAGCATATGGTTCTCAATGCAGCTGCAGCTGCTTCTGTCGGCATACTGCTTTCCCTGACTGGCACCGAGATTGCTGCAGGCATTGAAGCCGTGCAGCCGGTAGACGGAAGAAGCAATATCATTCGCGCTGAGAAATGGACGATAATAGATGACTGTTACAATGCCAATCCTGTCTCAATGAAAGCTGCTATTGATTTATTAACAGTTGCTGGTACCAATAAAGTTGCTATTTTAGGTGATATGGGTGAATTAGGCGCTAACGAAGCTGCACTGCATAAAGAACTCGGTTCTTATGCCGCTACTAAAAACCTGGATGTAATCGTTTGCGTCGGTATCCTATCCTCCAATATTTATGATGGTGCTTCTGATAAATTCAACGGCAAATTATTATATTTCAGCAGTCGTGAGGAACTGATTTCCTCTCTTCCTTCCATCGTGAAGAAAAATGATACTATTTTAGTAAAAGCTTCTCATTTCATGGGATTTGAAAATGTTGTACAGGCTCTTCTTCCTTAAGAGGACCAGCAGAATAGATTATACAAAATAGACCCATAAGATTAACAGCTAAACTTGAGATTAAGTCTCTTGTCAACTGCGCATCTTATAGGGTCTATTTTATATTCCATCTAGTTTATCAACATTAACTGACAATCCTGTAACATCTATTCTATATCCATATAGTTTATTATTTATTACTTGTTCTATTTATAAAATCTATTTTATAATACACCTATTTTATCATATTTAACTGTTCCACTTATAAAATCTATTTTACTGTCAGCATCGTTTATCTTACACTATTTATAGTACTGATACTGGATTGCTCCTGCTATTTTATCCGCTTCTTCTTTCCCTTTTAAATGATTAATCAGGGTAAGTCCAAAATCCATCGCTGTGCCCATGCCTTTTGAAGTTGTGATATTACCATCAACCACAACTTCAGCCTTCTCTATCTGTGCACCAATCAAATTTTCTTCAAATCCAGGAAAACAGGTTGCTTTTCTGCCCTTTAGAAGTCCCTTCTCGCCGAGTACCATCGGTGCAGCACAGATTGCTGCTATGGCCTTCCCTTTCGCTGTATGCTCTTTTAAAAGGGCATCTAATCCTTCATGATTTAATAAATTTTTCGCACCCGGCATGCCTCCCGGTAAAACGAGTAATACAGCGTCCCTAAAATCTATATTCTCAAATATCTCATCTGCTTGGATCACAATCCGATGAGAGCCTGTGATTTTCAGATTCCCGGTGATAGAAACCATCGTAATATCAATATTTGCTCTGCGTAGTAAATCAACAACCGTTAACCCTTCAATTTCTTCAAATCCATCCGCTAAAAACAGATATACTTTATCCATAGGAATTCTCCCCTTTTCTTTAAAATACAAAATAAGTTAGCAGTATTGTTCCATTTTCAAAAACTACAAATCAAATAATCAGTATCATACCTTTCTCAAAACTCCTAATCATGTGTTCAGTATCGTACTTTTCTCAAAATTTCCAATCATGTGTTCAGTATCGTACTTTTCTCAAAATTTCCAATCATGTG
>JBASOB010000254.1:0-9372 GCA_049657865.1 Mobilitalea sp. | reverse complement strand
GTTCTACCTACATAACTATTCTTAACAAATGCCATTCCAAAAGGTGTTCCTGACTCAAGTGCAAACCCCATGGCTGCTGCATTACCGGAATCCGGTACGCCGACAACTACATCTGCTTCTACCGGGTAGGTCTGTGCCAAGATTCTTCCTGCCATAATTCTGGAATTATACACGCTGACACCATCAAAGCAGGTGTCCGGTCTTGAAAAATAGATGTATTCAAAGATACATTTTGCTGTCTTTGCCCCACACATAGAGGTATCCGAATGAATTCCCTCTTCATTTATCATAACAACTTCTCCGGGTAATACATCACGGACAAATTCTGCATCCGCAGCACTGAGTGCTGACGTCTCCGAGGCCAGAATATAAGCATTTTTCCTTTTCCCGATGCATAATGGATGAAAACCGAACGGATCCCTTGCGCCGATTAATTTTCTCGGACTCATAATTACTAAGCTATATGCTCCGCTTAATTTCTTCATTGCCCTTTTTACTGCCTCTTCTACGGTAGCAGAGTTTAATCTCTCACGTGCAATGTGGTAGGCAATTACTTCCGAATCAATCGTAGTCTGAAAAATAGCACCCGAATATTCCAATTCTCTTTTCAGTTCTGGTGTATTCACTAAATTGCCATTATGAGCAAGCGCCAAGGTTCCTTTTATATAATTTAAAACCAATGGCTGCGTATTGTTAATGTTACTTTCCCCGGCCGTAGAATAGCGAACATGTCCTACTCCAATATTGCCGCTTAGGCTCTCCATCTTCTCTTCTGTAAAGACTTCACTGACCAAGCCCATTCCTTTCACTGATTTCACTTTTCCTTTGGGTCCGCTTGTACTGCTGATTGCCATACCGCAGCTTTCCTGACCTCTATGCTGAAGTGCAAATAAGCCATAATAGATTGTGGATACCACGTCGCCACCCGAAAGGTCATAGACGCCAAATACACCACATTCCTCATGTGCGCCAGTGGAGTCATAATTAATTTTATCAAAATCCATGTTTATCCATCCTCTCAAGTCAAGAACAAAAGGGCTGTCCCAAATTCGGTTTCCTAATCTTTTAGTTAAAGTTCATAGCTGCCAAGTAAATGGGTTAACATTTTTTCAGTAAACCATGCCACATTACTTAAATGTGCAATCACTTTATCCTCAAGATATGAAACCAATCTTTGAAACAGCCCCATATAATTTATTACTTTATTCCTAAGCGTTTAAATACTTCTTGGTATGCATCTTCTACATTGCCAAGGTCTCTCCTAAAACGGTCTTTATCTAATTTATCATGAGTCGTAACATCCCAAAGTCTGCAGGTATCCGGTGAAATTTCATCTGCCAGGATAATCTGTCCTTTGTATCTGCCAAATTCTACTTTAAAATCGATTAACTCAATACCGCATTCCAAGAAATACTTACAAAGTACTTCGTTAATCTTGAACGCCAATTCCGTAATACGATCAATCTCTTCTTTTGTTGCTAAGCCTAATGCAAGTGCATAATAATCATTAATGAATGGATCTCCCAAAGCATCATCTTTGTAAGAGAATTCTAAGGTAGGGGTTAATAATTTCCTTCCTTCTTCAATTCCAAGCTTTTTCGCAAAACTTCCGGCAGAAACATTTCTTATGATAACTTCAAGCGGTACAATCTGAACCTTCTTAACAGCGGTTTCACGATCACTTAATTCTTCAATCAAATGAGTCGGCACCCCTTCTTTTTCAAGAATCGCAAAAAGATGATTTGTCATCTTATTATTAATAACGCCCTTGCCTACTATGGTTCCTTTTTTCAAGCCGTTAAGTGCTGTAGCATCGTCTTTGTAATCAACAATATATACATCTTCTATATCAGTACTATAAACTCTTTTTGCTTTTCCTTCATAGAGCATGTCTAATTTCTTCATTGTAATTGCACCAATCCTTTACCATATTTTTTCAAATTTCTTTGAAAAAGCTCTCCGTTACTCTTACATTATAATTTAACTTATTAATTTCGCAACATTTATTTTAGTCTTTTTTAATAAATGATTGAAATTTGTTACTTTGCACAAAAGGTGAAGGGAAACAATAGGTTTTTCCATCATTATTATCAATAACAATTTTACAAATTAAATACCTTCTTCACCACGTTCTCAGAAGCATGTCCATCCTCTAAACTGCAGAATCTCTCGTAAAACTCATTATACTTCTCTTTATACTGTTCGGTAATGTCATCAATATTGCGGATTGCTTCTATCACTTCTTCATTGGTAAAAAGCAGAGGTCCAGGGACTTCTGTTTCAATATCCATATAGAAGCCACGAAGCATGTCGCGATATTTATCAAGGTCATAGGTATAGAATAAAATAGGTCTCTTTAAGTTCGCAAAATCAAAAAATACAGAGGAGTAGTCTGTTATTAATAAATCAGAAATCAGATAGAGTTCTGAGATATCATCATATTTGCTTACATTGTATGCAAAATCCTCTAAGCCTGTAACATCTAAAGCGTCTGCAATAAAGTAATGTGTTCGAAGTAACACGACATATTCGTCACCAAGTTCTTTTTTCAGCATATGAAGATTTAATTGTAATGCGAATTTATACTGTCCACGGCCATAATATTCATCATCACGCCAAGTCGGTGCATAAAGAATCGTCTTCTTTCCTGCCGGAATGTTAAGCTTTTTCTTAATTCCTGCTGCGATCTCGTCTTTATTCGCATCGTGCAAGATATCATTTCTTGGATAACCAAATTCCAACATTTCTTTATCAAATAAAAATGCGCTCTTAAAGGCATCACTTGAGAAGTGATTTGCTGCAATCAGATAATCCCATATACGGGATTGCTTATAAAATTGTGCCTTATATAAAGGGGATGCTCCCATAACTTCTTCCTGATCGAATACCAGTTTTTTAAGCGGTGTTCCATGCCAAGTTTCAAGAAATACGTTGCCTTCCCTTTTTCTCATCCATTCAGGCTGTCTGACGTTGAACACATCATACTTGCAGCGTGCCAGAAAGTAACAGTAACGGATACTGAAACGCTTTACTTTCGTAGGATGATACGGTATTTTAGTTTTCTGGTTAACTACCCAAATAAACCGATATTTTCCCGGATAATTCTTATTAAGATATTCATAGATGTATTTAGGGCTATCCGAATAACTCTTGCCAAAGAATGCTTCACATAAAACCCAATTTTCTCTTATCGGCATCTTTGAGAATATCTTATGATATAAATAATAAGCGAAAATATTCTTATTCTTCTTGATTTTCTTTAACTTTCTGATTCCTAGATGTCCGGATACCACACGGGTAGCTTTGTTTACATTATTATCTATTAATGCTTTTACAATTTTTTTCTTATATTTTTTTAAATTTTGAATTTTCTCTTTATTCACTTCCAGCATTACTTCACGCATCAGCTGAAAACGATCTGTTCTCCAAATATCTTTTTCACTTCTTCTTAGTCGTGGTGCATACGTACCGGCATAGTAAGCAATCAGCTTATCCTCTAAAAAGGAAATAAGTGCAGCATTACCGTCGGAAGATTTTCTTGCTTCTTTATATGCCATGATATATTCTTCGAATTTGTCCTCTGTTTTTGATTGTGACAGAGAAGGAAAATGAATTGGATCATTGTGTTTTCTTTTAATATAGATTGCATCCTCAACAAAGATACTGCTGTTCATCTTATTAAGAACAGAAACCAAGAAAGTGGAGTCCGAGAAAAAGATATAATCTTCGTTGAAACGGATATTATTCTCAGTCAAAAAACTTTTTCTAAATAAGATGCCTAGAACCGAGATGTTGGCTAATCCTTTTCTAGTAACAAGCAAAGAATGGTACGCCTCAGCCTTATGCGTGATATTCTCAGTTGGGTCTTCTATCATAAGTTCCAGTTTTTGTTGAACTTTCAAAATCTTTTTCTGACGCCTTGTCAATTTTACAGGAGTATCATTTTCCTCACCTTGCTCACGTTCACTCAAATCCTGTTCTTCTTCGGTTTCGATTTCTGTTTCTGCTTCTGTTTCAGATCCTGCTGCCACTTTCGCAGCTTCTTTTTCAGCAAGAGCAGCTAAATACACCTTTCTTCTAAACCAGGTGGATCTTCTTTTCCCATAAGTAAAGTCAGCGTTCTGTTCTTCCGCTTCACTTAATAGCATCGATAACGTACTGCTTAGAATATAATCATCACTGTCTAAAAAATATACATATTCTCCGGTTGCAGCATCAAGACCTGCGTTTCGTGCACATGCCACGCCACAATATCCTTTTAACTGTTCCTCAACTTTTTCTCTGCCAAATCTACGATTTGTAATTCCCTCTTCTTTTATTTCAACAATCGTGAGATTAATGTCCTGATAAGACTGCAATAAATCCGAAACATCTTCCTTCACATGATCTAAAACTAAGACAGTCTCATAATTTGTTAATCCCTGATCCCGAATACTTTCAAAACAATCCTCTAAGAAATGTATACCCTTATTAAAAGGGACAATAATACTAAGCTTCACTTTAAACACCTTTGCCTTTCTTAAGCTGAAATTAAGAGGCTCTATTATTGCCTTACTCCAAGGAGCAATTTCAACTAGCTGCGTTATAATTATTTATTTTTATTCGTTTTAATAATAAGTTCGGATAATTTATCCATAATTGCATCATAGCCTTTTATCACTACCGGCCTTGTATATAAAAATACAATAGCGACAGTCATTAAAATACTATAACCAAGATATAAATTCGGATGCCCTTTCAGTATACTATATTTCTCTAAAATTGGAATTGTAAACAAATGAAGAATATATACTGTCATTGTACTAGTTCCAATTGTAGATAAAAAAGTCTTCTTCGAAGTCATCAAATTCATTGTAGCAGTAATCATAGAAATTGCAACAATATATACGATGAGACGGCACAACATGGACTTCAACTGCAAGTCTTCCGGATAAGGGCTTCTTAAAAATAATATTTCAACTCGGAACACTCTGCTTATTGCAAAATATGTCGATATTGCTGCCGTTGCCATTATGATTAGGATTGAAATCAATTTTGGCATCTTTCTAATTTTAGCCACACGTTCCTTCGTACAATAATATCCAAGCAGGAAAAACGGGAGAAATCCTACTACTCTGCCAAGCGACAGATATTCACCGAACTCTTTGCTGAATCCGCTAAGCAGGGCAAACACAAAACTGATTGGAAGTATATACCGAATTTTCAATAGATCTTTTAAGAAGAACTTCCATATGAATAAAGCCAACAGATACCACAATCCCCAATAAGGATCCAGGAATCGGAAACCGCTATAAGTATCCCGTAATACTAGCATCTTAAAGGCATAGTTCATGAAATTCAGAATCAAGTATGGCACCATAATCGTAACAAAAGCATTTGATCTTATTTTTTCCAGGTTCTTGGAAAAATATCCGGAGACAAAAGCCATTGCCGGCATATGGAAGAAGAAGATAAAGAAATATATACTTCTAATGATATGAGAATCACCCTTCATTGAGGTGAGCAGATGTCCCCATACTACCAATATGATAAAGACAGCCCTTAGATTATCAAAGAGATAATCTCTATGAACTGCCTTTGGTACAACTACCTTCGATGTTGCTGGTGTAACAATTGTCTCTATCGTGGTAGTCTCTATCGTTGTTGTTTCTATTGTAGTCGTTTCAATATTTGTTAATTTTGTTTCTTCCATTCTTGCTCCTTTTTACCGTTTCATTAACATATTGATTTTAACAAACAAAGTTTAATCATGCAATAAATAATTTTTTGGTTGCTTTTCTTTTTTGATTGCTGTACTATTTGTTCGTAATTTGTATTGAATCACAATTTCACTCTATGAACTATAAATAATATTTAAGATAAGGAAGATGTCCTCAATGAAATATTTCACCAAAAATTTATCTATTTTTTTTAAATCAGAAACCGTATTATGTATTTCTGTAATCTTCGCAGTCATTTCGATGTTTTTTGTAAAACCTTCTGCCCTTTATTTTGATTATCTTGATTTTAGGGTTCTTACTCTGCTGTTTTGCCTCATGGCAGTAGTTGCAGGGTTAGGCAAAGCAGGTATTTTTCTTAAACTTTCCGAAAAAATGCTGATAAAAATAAAAAATACAAGATCTTTAGGTTTTTTATTAATTATGTTATGTTTTTTCTCTTCCATGTGGATTACAAATGACGTATCTCTAATTACTTTTGTTCCCTTTGCCATCATGATATTTACTATGACCGGTCAGATAAAACATATGATAACGGTGATCGTTCTTCAGACTATTGCAGCCAATCTCGGCAGTATGCTTACTCCGATTGGAAATCCTCAAAATCTTTACTTATATTCTGTTTTTGAAGTTCCCCTTCAAGAATTTTTGTTGATAACTCTTCCAATCACCGCAACATCTTTCCTTTTATTATGTCTATCTTCATTACTAATCAAGAAAGAAACACTTGTTTTTACTCTTCCCCAAAGTAAAAAAGCAGAGAAGTTCCAGCGCTATGCAATCGTTATGTACAGCGTTCTTTTCCTCGTCTGCCTAGCTTGTGTCGTGAGAATATTGGATTATCGCATTATGCTTGTTATTGTTATCATAACGATTCTTGCGTTCGACCGAAGAGTAATACATATGGTCGATTATGCGCTGCTTCTGACTTTCGTCGGATTCTTCATCTTTGTCGGAAATCTTGGCAACATTACGATAATCAAGGATTTCTTAGCATCGTTTGTCGCTGGTAAAGAACTCGCAGTTTCTATCGTAGCAAGTCAGTTTATCAGTAATGTTCCAGCTGCTGTTCTGTTATCCACGTTTACTAATGATTATAGATCCCTGATTCTTGGTACGAATATTGGAGGTCTTGGTACTATAGTCGCTTCTCTTGCAAGCTTAATTTCATTTAAGTTCTATTGTAAGACGGTGGATTCTAGACCATTAAAATTCCTAGGGGTCTTTATCGTATATAATATAGTTTTTCTAATCCTATTATGTCTTGTTAACCAAGTGACGAGCTTTAGTTTTTAGTTCAGGAAATTTTTATTTCACCAGATGATACTTGGACATAGTAACACATTTGTAGCATAAATCCTATCTATTTTTCTAAATCGCCTTGAATACATCGTCTTAATTATTGTATTAGATTGTAATCTGTTGTTAATTGCAGCCCATAAAAATGTTGATTAGGCTAATGAATAACTTGAACTTTAGAAGCAGAAATCTGTGCCGGATAAGATTCTAAAATCATTCCATTATAAGTAATTCGGACTCTAGTACCAGCTTCTAAAACATCTGCCGTAATCTCTTCTCCCTCACTATCTAGAATTTTTGCTCTAACCAAATTAACTGATATCTTATCCGACGATTTAAACTCATTGCTGTCTTCCTCAGGTGCTACAAGAAGGATGTCTCCGGCCTTCAGGATTTCTGCCTCAAATATTACTTTATCTGCATCCCCCACAGTAGTACATCCAGTAAAAACAAAAACCAGTAAAATCAGACCCACTAATAACTTTACATATTTCATCATAACAATCTCCTCTCTGTCATAATCTGCAATTTGTAATCTTCGGTTTTATATATTTATTTGTTTTATCTCTATTTCTTAGACGTTCCAAATCAACATCCGGTTCCATTGCAACTTGAAAGAAAGCTTCGATCATTTTACCTACCCAAGACAGTCTCAAAATTCAGTTTTCCAGAAAAACAGATGGGCAATAATAAGCGAAAACACTTCCACTTATTACTGCCCATATAATATTTTATATCTACTTCTGCTGTCCTTAATGCACTTAACTAAACTTTTTGTGTTTATGCTTTTGTGTTATGCTTTTGTGTTTATGATTTATTGCTTATGATTTTTTACATATAATTTTATACTAATGATTTTCGCATCAGCCACAAATTACATCACTAACAGAATCTCATTTACATCTTTCATCAGTTCTTCCGGCAAGTAGTTCTTCGTAAGCTTCTCACCATTTACGTAGAATTCCTTACATCCGCTTTCTGCACCGTTTGGATTTTGAATCTTGATATTTAATTTCTTACCACGGAAGTTCTTCGTAATCTCGAACTCCTTCCAGTCGCTTGGAATACTAGGTGCTATGTTAAGTCCACCCAAGTCAGGTCTCATGCCGAGGATACCTTCAATGCATCCAACCATAACAGTGGAGGCTGTTCCCGTCAGCCAATGAGTATGAGATCTTCCTTCAAACGGACTGTCAACACTTTCTGTAAATTGACCATGTGTGTAGGGTTCAAGGACACGAACTTCTGCATCGTCATTTTGCGTAGCCGGGCAGGATTCCGTGAAATATTCAAATGCACGATTTCCATGTCCCATTAAGGACTCTGCCAAGATGATCCAACCCTGAGGCTGAGAGAAAATTCCGCCGTTTTCCTTGGTAGATGGATTGAACAGAATTGCAAGTGCGCCCTCAAAAGCATGATCCTTGTAAGATGGAGCCATAATTCTCACGCCGTATTTTGTATTCAATTCTTTACTAACAGTGTCGAGTGCCTTTTCTGCCTGATCTTTTGTGGCGAGACCACTGATTACTGCCCATGACTGTGGATTTAGCCACATATTAGCTTCCGGATCCTTCTTAGATCCGATTACCTGCCCATCTTCCTTGAAACCACGAATAAAGCGATCCTCTTCCCAGCAGTTTTCATTGATTGTATCTTTCAGGTCTTTCTGAACCTTATCAATATATGTGATGTAATCAGTGTCCTTTTTATCTTCTGCAATATCACGAATTACGCTCATTGCATAATATAGCTGCATTGCTACAAAGGAGGATTCACCCTTCTTGCCAAGTCTTAAGCAGTCATTCCAGTCAGCATGAAGACCAGCCGGCATGTTATGTACGCTCATATGCTCCATCGAGAAATTAATAGCTCTCTTTAAATGATCATATACGGTTCCTTCTTCTGTATTTGCGTAAGGAATTATCTGATCAATAAAAGCTTTATCTCCGGTTTCCGCCATGTATTTGTATACGGTCGGGAATAACCAGAGTGCATCATCTGCACGGTAAGCCGGATGTCCGGTTGCTGCAACATAAGAAGCATCGTCCGGGGTATCCTCATGTCCTGCATTATGATTAAACTTAACCAAAGGAAGACCTCCTCCATTATTAACCTGTGCGGATAGCATAAATTCAATTTTCTCTTTGGCCATTTCCGGATCCAGATGGATAATTCCCTGGATATCCTGAACCGTATCACGGTAGCCATAACCATTACGAAGTCCGGCATAGATGAAGGAAGCTGCTCTCGACCAGATGAAAGTGATAAAACACTGATAAGCATTCCAAGTATTTACCATTGCATCAAAATTCTTGCTTGGAGTCTTAACCTGAAGATTATTTAAATTACCATG
>JBASOB010000253.1:0-4068 GCA_049657865.1 Mobilitalea sp. | reverse complement strand
AGAAAAGCAACGCCTTACCCGGTTTAAGGAACAACTGCTGCATTGCAGCTCCACGCTTCAGCAACTCCGGATTGAGGCCGGCAACAGGGTATATGATGCTGAAGCACATCAATCACTTCTGGGTGAGATCGCCACGCTCAGGGAACAGATCACCCGGAAAATTCAGGAGCAGGGAAAAACGGCCGAACAGCTTAAAAAGTTGCTGAAAGATCTGGAGAGTCAGACTTTACTTCGGAAAGCGCTTGAAGACTTGGAAGTGCGGGCAGAGAACATCAGAACCCTGAAATCACTCTTTAAAGCAAGCGGTTTTGTGGATTACATCTCCTCGGTTTATCTGCAGAATCTCTGTAATGCCGCCAACGATCGTTTCTTTCAGCTCACCCGGCAGAAGCTGAGCCTGGAGATCACGCCCGACAACACCTTTCAGGTGCGTGATTTTATGAATGGGGGAAAAATAAGGAGTGTGAAAACGCTATCGGGCGGGCAGACCTTTCAGGCCTCCCTTTCGCTGGCACTGGCACTGGCGGATAACATTCAAAAGGTTACCCAATCAAATCAAAATTTCTTCTTCCTGGATGAAGGGTTTGGCTCGCTCGATACTGAGTCGCTCAATATTGTTTTCGACACGTTGAAATCCCTCCGCAAGGAAAATCGTATCGTGGGTGTTATCTCACATGTTGAAGAGATGCAGCAGGAGATAGAGGTGCACCTTCGCATAGAAAACCACGAAGAGAGAGGAAGCATGATTCACCGCAGTTGGGAGGAATAATAAAAAATACAGGAAAACTACAACGAGCATTAACTGGATTTTTTAATTGCAGGCGGACTGTTTGAATCAATGTTCGCGATGAGCCTGGGAAAGATGCAACAGACGCCGGGTAAAGAGATGTGGATGTGGGTGATCTCCTTTTTGGTATCGGTGACCCTGAGTATGTTTCTGTTGTATAAATCGATGGGAGGCGATCACCCTATTCCTACAGGCACAGCATATGCAATATTGTTAAAGTTTCAGTTGGAAATTGACATAGACTAATTGGCTCATTTATGGGATATTAAATTTAATCCCACAATTGACAAAATCAATGTACAGAGGAAGACAACCTTTAATACTGATAATGGTTCTTTTAAAATAAATATTCCTGCCAATACTGTGAATGTAGCACCCAATCCAGACCATACAGCATAACCAACACTTACATTAATACTGTTGTCAATTGCCTTATAAAGCATAAACATACTTAAGGATACAGATATTACAAATGAAAGTACCCATAAAAGCATTTCTTTGCCATTTGATTCTGAGATTTTAGAAAGACTAATGCAAAAACAGCCTCAAATAACCCACCTATCAGTAATAATATCCAATTCATTATTCTTATATTTAACTTCAAAGATAGTAATTTACAGATTACAGATTAAAGATTTACAAACATAAAAAATTCAGAAAATGAGAAAATAACCAGATTACCACTTTTATATAAATTGACCCAGATAAATTAATTTCAGAAAATCGAAAAACCTATTAATTTAATTTACTACATTTGTGGAAATCAAATATATATATGCAATGAAAACACTTCTCTCTCTTAATACTTTATTGGTAATATTAAGCATCATTCTTGCAATATTGGTTGCACTAACAATCAAGAATATACCTGTAAATGATGCAGATTATTATTTGTCTTTATCTTCCATAATAAGTTCAATTCTTATTGTTTTAACTCTATGGATTACTAATAGGCAAAATAGATTTAGTAATATAAATTTTCTGGAATCTCAAAAAGAATCAAAAAAGCAATTTGATAGAGATAGAGAAGAAACTAAAAAACAGTTTGATGAACAACTAAAATTTTTCCAAAAGCAACAATTTGAATCCACCTTTTTCAATATGATGAAACAGCTGGAGGATATTGTTAGTAAACTATCTTTAGATGATAAAAAAGGTAGAGATGTATTTGAGCATTTATATAATAAGAAAACTGTAAATATTAATGATGAAAATTATATATTAGAAGAAGTTGAAACATACCTACAATATGCAGATGATGCTTTTGAATTAGATGAATTTATTATTCATAACGAAAATCCTGGAATAATTAGAATTACCAGTATTTATGGGATTAAAAGCATCTTAAATGGATTCGGTATATTTGCGTATAATTATATTGAAGAAACCTATTATTTAGATCATTATTTCAATTATTTATTTCAGATAATGAAATTTGTTGATGAATCTAAATTTCTGGAAAACACTGATGGGGAAATATTTGAGAGAAGTAAATATATAGATCAATTAAAAGCAAAATTATCACCGTATGAGTTAGTATTTCTTTTTTATAATGGTTTATCAGATAAAGGGGATAATACTAAACAATATATTGAAAAATATTCAATGTTTGAGCATATTAGATATGAACTTTTAGCAAATTCAAAAAGATACTTAGATCTGAGTTTATTTGAGGATACTTTTGATAATGATTATTTTAGATTTATTAATTTTGAAGAAATAGAATTTAGTAAATATACCTATGAGGTGAGTTCAATAAATAAACAGAAAAGCTGAAATTATAGATTTATCTTTGTATATCAGTCAATTTGCCATTCTCAAAGTATAAATATATATCATATTTATATACCCATTGCTCGTGAGTTCCATATGATCCAACTGTTGTATTTATATCATATGGTTGACCATAAGCTTCAATAACCATCTGTTTAGTAAATCCCAATTTAATATCTTTATTCATTATTGAATATGCATTTGTTTTACCATATTGTTTAATCAAATTTTCCGCTTTAGTAAGTGAATAAAAAGTTCCTATTCTTTCAATATGTTTCAATTCAGTGAAGAAATTTCCATACTCATTATTGTCAATTAAAAGTACTATGTTATCATATTTAGCATCAGCTAACAATATATCTTTACAATGAAATTTTGTATATTTTGGTATATCGTATACTTCATTTCCTGTATTAAGATCATATAATCCATTGTTTTCATAATTACCTATATATAGAAATTCTTCGTTTAAGTATAACTGTTTTAGTTTTTCTACATATCCTAAAGAAAGTAGAGTTTCATAAACCATAATTCCAACCTCTAAATAAACAGTATCTTGATTTTCAACTTCAATTAATTTAAGATAATCTATACCATCATATAAGACACTTTCACCATAAATAATATCAATTATTTTAAATTGCCTATGTTTCAATTGTTCATACATATTTCCTTCAATATGATTATGTAATTCTGATGGAATATATTTACGCTTCTCTTTTGAATAAGAGTTACTATGAGGAATAGAGGTGAAAAAATTCAGAAAGACATAATTACCTTTTGATTCTGAATATTTATCATCTCTAATAATAATATCCTGTCCGATGTGATATTTTACATTATTTTCATTTATACTTTCTAAACTATCATATGTAATTATTTTTGATGACTCAATATTCTGGTTTGGTATATTCAATTCACCAATTTGAGCAGTTAATGATGTAAACATTACAAAAGATAATGTAATCGTTAATAGTACACCTTTTTTATTCATAAGACATTAGATTAAAAATGATTATAAATACAAAGATAAAATGTTTTTGTATTAATATAGTCTTTTATTTAATAAATAAATTAAAATATCCAGAAATCGACCAAACCAGAGTTACACAACCTTAGGCACACTTTAGCCTTACAAATCCACTGGTTAGCTATCTTATACCAAAGGGAAATGATCAGAGACAGCCAGTATCTTACAATTAGGCAGATGATAGTCATGTTGATAACCTGTTAAGAAGTTGTTAAGAAGTTGTTCATATTTTTAACCCAAAATATTTGCATATTTTTTCCGAGAGTTGTTATATTTGCAGACAACAACAATGAAAGATATCCGTACGCACAGCGTACACAAGATATAGGAGTTCTTTGACATTTTGCATATGACCGGAAGAATTTCATTCACGAGATGTACAAACTCAGTTTGTCATTCCAATGTTTTTGACGACGAAGGCTTTACCGCTTTCATCAGATGAACTGAATGTTATTCTGTCGCATAATGTAACTTAGCA
>JBASOB010000252.1:0-2909 GCA_049657865.1 Mobilitalea sp. | reverse complement strand
TAATAAGGACATCGAAATGTCATGAAAACGGGAATAAATACGAACAGATTTGAATAAGTACCTAGTTGAAATTTGAATGGATACGTGGTATGATGATTGAGTTCGGAGAAAGTTCAATTAAATTTCCTACGATGAAGAACAAGGAATAATGAATTAAGTATAAACAATGGCTGGCAAATGCTATATAATTAAATCTTATATAATTTAAGGACCCTTTTTAAAAGTAAAACTTTTGAAAAGAGTCCTTTTTTAGCTTATAGGCGAACATTATCAGTCAAGTTATAGCTTGAAAGGTGAATAGCGTTATGGCGAATTCAAGTATTGGAAGAGAAAGGTATAAATTATTGTGAGAAAAAATAATAAATGGTATACTAAACCGAGATGCACAATAAGGCAATCTGATGGAAGGGTTGATATACATGGGATTAATTGAAATTGCCAGCGGGAATTCTGTTTGGCGTGGAATGGATTACTATAAGGAAAAGAAAGTAGTTTCTTGGGAGAAGACTGGCCTGGAGACTTATAGTGGTAGAGTATCTGGAAATGGCACTGAACCATATATAGTTCATATCGATAAGCAGCATCCGAGAAAATCAACCTGTAATTGCCCTTTTGCAGATGGACGACATGTTGTTTGCAAGCATATGGTGGCGCTATTGTTCACTACTGAACCTAAGGCTGCAGAAGACTTTCTCAAAGTAGTTGAGGAATATGAAGCTGAGGAAGAATCCAGAGAACAGCAACGTTATCTGGATTTAAAGAAGTATGTGAAGAGTCTATCCAAAACAGAACTTCAGGAGATGTTTCTTGATGCACTGATTCAGTTGGAAGAGAGAAGAAATTATTATTAACAATCCAAAAATAGAAAATAAGATTTGGTCAATGAGTATACCGGGTTGTGGAAGGGGAGTTACCGATTGTTAATTGAGAGACAGCAGGTAATCGATTATTGCCTTTCATATGAGAGGGTCCATGACATACTTTAGTAAATCTGGAAATGAGAATATGGAGAAGAGCTATACAATACATTTTGTACAAAATAAAAAGTTATTGCGGTAGCTAGTGATACTGTGGAATAGGAATAGGAATAGGAGTATGATATGGAAAGATCAATCGTTAAAGACGCATTATTTCTGGGACAGAAATCGGAGCCGGCAACACAGGAGGACGCAGCAGTTATTGATGATTTGTTAGATACGCTGAAGGCAAATGCAGAGCATTGTGTCGGTCTCGCCGCCAATATGATAGGAATAAAGAAGCGAATTATCGTATACAGCGTGGGGATGATTGGTATTCCAATGATTAATCCAGTAATTATTAAGAAATCGAAACAGTATGAAACGGAAGAAGGCTGTCTCTCACTTACTGGTGTAAGAAAGACTACGCGATATGCAGACATTGATGTCGATTATCTTGATCGAAATTTTAAGAAACAGAGGCAGACTTTTATAGGGTGGACAGCTCAGATTATTCAGCATGAGATTGATCACTGCGATGGTATCGTGATTTGATCAAATGATGTACAAAGGAGGCGCTCATGGGTAAGAGAATTGAACATTTTATCGATACCTATGTTGTCTTTGACCTTGAGACAACAGGGCTCAGTTGTTATGAACATGAAATTATTGAAATTGGTGCAATTAAGGTTGAGAACAATCGGGTAGTCGATACTTATTCCAGTTTCGTGAAGCCAAAGAACAACATTCCATACTATATTACAAGAATCAATGGTATATCAAATCAAATGGTAAGGAATGCTCCAGGGATTGACTCGGCTCTGACTGAATTTCTTGAGTTCACAGGAGAATACCCCTTACTCGGGCACAATATCATCAGTTTTGATATGAAGTTCATCAATGTAGTGAGTAAAGACTTATATGGAGCGGGGGTTCATAATGATTACATAGATACGCTACTATTATCACGCCAACACTTGCGAAATATCAAAAGTCACAGCCTTTCAAGTCTGTGCCAATATTTTGATATTGATACCTCTGGGGCACATAGAGCATTAGCAGACAGTGAGATGACAAACGGGATATATCAAAAGTTGAGAAAATTACATAAACAACATAGAGCAGATAAGGTCGAAAGAGCAATCTTAAAGGATTCGTAAAATTGAAGACTGAAAGTTGAGAAAATTAAAATGTGTAAGATTGTGCTGTCAAGCGTTTTTGAAAATGTCCTCAAAAAGTTTAAACATAAGCACCAGATTTCTGGTGCTGGGTTAGTAATGGTACTTCAATGGGTATCTATAGCTCATTCGGTATTTGGGTAACTTTAATAAACCTGCCGACTTCAAAGAGTTAGCTAAGCGACATCTTTTCTGTGTAACTGGCTTTTAGCATACTTTTCAAACGATGCCTGCTTCCAAGGATGGTTCATTGGCGGTATGTATTTCTTTTTCGGGACGTCCGGAATGGCCGCTAAATCAAATGCTTTTGAAGAAGGCTTGTGTTCCGGCAGCAATTCAAGTGAATAAACCTGCTCACCGATGCAACTGTAAAGTTCACCGTTGAATGCTCTGATTACCATGGCTGTGGTGCCTTTTCGATGGTGTACCGCGATCCCATGACTGTTTACAGGGAGGTAGTATTCATTTTGGTATTTTAGGCAGCTTCCGTTATCTATCTTTCTGGAAGATAACACCGCCAATGTAAGATTGATTTTCTCATTATCTGGTTGCGTTTCGAACACAGATTTGATACTATCAATAGGTAAAGCGAACTGCTTATTGAATTTCTTTATGTAGGAGTTTAGAAATTCATTTGCTTCCTCAATTGTGGAAACATTAGCTAAGCGTAGCTCTATTGGAAGGCGGGATTGAAGGGTGCCAAACATTCTTTCAACCCGCCCTTTTGCTTGGGCAACACTGGATGTGCGAATATCGATTCCCAGTTGCTTGCAGG
>JBASOB010000251.1:0-12488 GCA_049657865.1 Mobilitalea sp. | reverse complement strand
AGGTCGGTGCAAATGGACATCCTTGTCCATTGCACCTAAAGCCGCCATCCATGGCGGCTTTTCCTTTTGCTATGGACATTTATGATTCTAAGAGCACCCGCGCCAAGTACAATATACGATTATAGCAGATACTTTCAGCCCTGCGTGGTACACCGAGCTGGGTTGATTCCCGTGGATTTTATCGGCTAAAGCGATAAAATGCACTATTGGGACGCCGTGGGATGAAGCGATAAAATGCTCTATTGATATACTGTTGGATGAACGATAGAATGCACTATTGATATATTGTGGGACAAGAGGGGTAAGGGATTGTTAGGGGTTATAGATATTTGCGGACTATGGATTCGGATCCTAATTCTTTATAGGTGGAAAATCCGTTGCGTGCGTAGATGGTTGAGGGGCCGTGGTAGTGTCTTTGCATGTTGGTAGGGTCGGTTTCGGGGTAGGCTTCTACATAGGTGTATCCTTCGGAGGAGGCGTCTTTGCATACTCTGTTTAGGAGTTGGGTGGATATTCCTTGACGGCGCATGTTGGGGGCGATGGTGAAGCATACGATTGTTTTTACTTTCGAGGAAGGAGTGAAATCTTCCCAAAGTTCGGGACGATTTTCTTTGCTTAGAACGGGATAACTGGATTTGTCATTGGCGTTGCACCATCCGACTACGGAACCGTCTGCATATGCAAGATATCCTTGCAGAAGATTGTTTTCGATATACTGGAAGGCGAGGTCGCGATTGTAAGAGGTACCGTTGGGGGCATTATAATTATCGCGTTCTGCTTTCAGTGTATCAGTTAACTGATAATCAACACAGTAACATCCAGCCCATTCTTCGTTATCAGTAAATGCTATGTTGTCAAAGAAGTAGAGATAGTCCTCAGTCAATTCCGGTGATAACTTTTTGATCTCAAGATTCATTTAATTTTCCTCCTTTGTTTATGATAATAAAGGTAAGACTGTAGGAAACATCTGAGTTCAATACGTTTCAGTATTTTCTCTTTGAGGTTACAGTCAACTTATTCTAATGCTTGTGATAGGACGGTGTGTAAAAAAGAATATAGTAAATTCTGCAGGTAGAGTGTATATGGAATGTGCCAGCAATTGTTTTACCTGCGCTTGATTTATAGTTCGTATCCACTCTGCGCTAGCAGGGCTCTGGCGGTTTCGATGGAATCGACACCGGTCAGGTTTTTTACTGGGGCGAATTCTTTGCTACGTTCGACCTCGTAAGGGAGGCAGGTTCCGATCAGGTGAACCATGTCTAGGATCAGGGCTTCGAATTTATAGCCGTTTGGTTGGACGGGGTTGATATAATTGTTATGTTCGTCCATATAGGGGATTTTCTTTTCTACCAGGTGGAAAGGGAGTGAGGAGGACGATATGGATTCTAAATCTTTAATGCAAAACAGATAATTGACAATTACACCGTAGTTGTATTGAAGAATGCCGTCAGCACCTTTTGAGACCATCATTTCAGGTGTCATGTCGTAGTATTCTACAATGGAGGGTTTTCCGTCTTCCAGGCATAGGATGCCCACCTTTTCGTCGGGAGAAGATTTACTTACGACTTTTACGCTGGAGGAACAGTTTGAAGAGAGGGTGGCACCTACAAAATAGGGATCGGCAATTTTCTGTAGGACATTGTCTACACCGATGACATTAAGCCATTCAATTCCCTGTGCTTTCATTTTATCTAAGTTGCCTGTTTTTTCTAAGGAATAGAACCATCCACCATTTCCGTTTGGAGATAAGGACAAAGTGGATTTGCTTTCCATGAATAATTTACCGTTATAATCGACAGAAGGAGCCATTTCCTGAGTAAAAAAGGTCAGATAGTCTTTACGATATCCGAAGTAATTATGTTCTTTAAAAAATGTAATCGTATCAGCATTGTTTTTGTCACTGGTCATAAGATACAAGGGAATCCAGGTGCCAGTTTCTTCTACGACCTGTAACAGATTCCGGATTGAGCATTCAAAGATGTATAATTCTTTGGTTAAACCAATATTGATGGCACCTTTTGGCTGATCAGAGCCTAGGCGGGTTCCCTGGCCACCGGCTAAGAGGACGACACCGATCTTATGATTTTGGAGGGCATTCAGCCCGGTTTTATAGTAATTATCTTTGTTTTTTTCTATTTCAGCAAGGGTTAAGGTCTTAATCGGACTCAACTTACCGCGGGTTAATAATTCGTCTTTGGAAGACATATATTTTAAAAGACTGAAATCGACAGAAGAGAGCTGCTGTAAAAGCTGCTCTTTTTCGACATCATTTAATAAATCATAATTTCTTAAAAGATGTAATTGTCCATGAGATTTCAGCATTTGATAAACTTCGTCATATAACATTTTGAACCTCCTAATATTTTGAATACATTTTATCTTCACTTTGTATTATTAATAGATATCTTGACGATTATATCATTACAACCAACGCTTGACATTTATTAACAGTAAGAACGTGATTGATTTAGAAATTTAGTAATCCACGCTTTTTGAGGTTGATGCATACGAGGGTGGCAATCCATAAAACCAACAGTATGGTGGAGAGGAAGGATAGCTTCTCGTACTTATGTGGTTTTGCGTCTATTTCTGATTCTGTTTCGCCGGTTGAAAAAGGAAGCGAAAAGAATCTTGTTGATATTACTACGCGCAGGACATAGATCAACGCAGATAGAGCAATCAGAGCCATGCCGATATAGAAATATTTATATTCTAAAAGATCCAATATGATGAAGGCGTTAATGATGCAGGATACAATAACGGAAATTATCATACTTACTAGAAAGATGGTAATATATCTTGATTTTTTCATCTCTTCATTCCTCATTCACCTGTAAGAATAAAAGCAGGTTCTTTCTTGATAGTTATTCAGTCCTTTTTATATGTTTTTCAGCATCAAGTTATTTGGTCCTTGTTTTGTATCTTTTAGTACTGATTTATTTAGCCCTTATTTTGTATGTTCCTGTAATAAGTTATTTTGTACTTGTTTTGTATTTTTTCGTACTAAATTATTTAGCCCTTATTTTGTATGTTCCTGTATTAGGTTATTTAGCCCTTGTTTTGCGTGTTCCTGTATTAAGTTGTTTAGCCCTTGTTTTGTGTGTTCCTGTATTAAGCTATTCAGTCCTTGTTTTGTATGTTTCAGTATTAAGCTGTTTGAACCTTGTCTTATATGTTTCAGTATTAACTTACGGACTTCGGAAGTGAGAATATGAATTCAGTACCCACGCCTTCTGTGCTGATTACATTGATATTTTCGTTGTGAGCCTGTATGATTTCTTTGGTGATAGAAAGGCCTAAGCCTGTTCCTTTTTTGTCTTTACCTCTTGAGGTATCTGTTTTATAAAAACGCTCCCAGATTTTTTTGATCGAGTCTTTGGGAATACCAATACCATAGTCCTTGACGGAAACAAATACTTTTTCGCCTTTTTCTTCCGTGGATACTTTGATTTTAGAATTAGAATGGCTGAATTTAATTGCATTATCAATTAGATTATACAGTACTTGCTGTATTTTGCCCATATCAGCATCCACAAAAGTTTCCTTTGCTGAAAATACTAGATTTAGGGTTATTTTCTTATCACGGCAGGAGCCTTCGAAGCTTTCTGCAGTTTTCTTGATGATATTGTTGATATCAAAGGATGTGAGATCTAAGTAAGCTCCTTTATTTTCAAATTTGCTTAATTCGAGCAGACTAGCAGTCAGTTTCGTTAAACGCTCCGATTCGAATAAAATGATATTAAGATATTTGTCCTGCATTTCATGAGGAATGGTTCCGTCCATGATTGCTACCACATAGCCCTTAATCGAGGTAAGAGGAGAACGGAAATCATGGGAAATATTGGCTACAAACTTCTTCTGATAATCATCTAATTTACTGATTTCACTAGCCATGTAGGACATAGCAGCACCAAGATCTCGGTGCTCACTTAAGCCCTTTAATTTCATTGCATAATTGTAATTACCGGAGCTATATTCCATGGCGGCCTTCATCAATTTCTTGAGTGGAACGGCAGTAATATAGTAGATATAAAGGAAAATAACAAATAACATAGGTAAAAAGACTAGGAAACAGATATTAATTGCATCCAGATAAATATTCGTGGCATCTTTAATGCCTTGCTGTGAAGTATGAAGGACAAGATATCCACGGGTGGTCTGCCCATAGGTAATTGCCTGAGTCAGGCTTAACATCGGTTCCGTGAAGATATCTTCGAAATAATTATTTTCTGAAATGTTCTTATCTAGAAAGGTTGGATTGAGCTCGTTTATGTTAGTTCCGGTTGCATTTCTTATCATAGAGGAATCTGCAATAATATTGCTGTCTAAATCGACAATCCAAACACGAATATCCAAAAAAGTTTCTATCGAACGAAGCTGTAAGGTCAGATCGGTGAGAGAAGTATTTTCACCATAGAAATTATCCATATATTCGGAGGAAATCAAAGCTGCCTCAGCATAAAGATCGTTTCTTTTCTCCTCTTTTAAACTTTCTTCCATTAGATTCATGCCATAAGTGTTTAATAATACGAAAACCATGACTCCTGCAATTAAATAGCAGATGATAAGCCTTGACCATAAAGTCTTTCTCATGGCATGCACCAACCTTTCTAGCGTAATAAAGATCTAATTATTTGTTTTTCGCATTTTTTGCTTCAAATTTATATCCGATACCCCAGACTGTTGAGATACTCCAATCATTGTGATCTTTGATTTTTTCTCGCAGTCTTTTGATATGGACATCTACCGTACGGGTATCACCGAAATATTCATAGCCCCAGATATGATCGAGAAGCTGCTCTCTTGTAAATACCTGATTTGGATTGGAAGCTAAAAAGTACAATAATTCCAGTTCCTTCGGAGGCATTTCAATCGTATCATTATAATATTGAACCGAATAGTTGCTAAGATTAATAAGTAAATCCGGATAAGCAGCATATTCACCGGTAGGCATAGAGACAGGATCCTCCTTCGCGGCAGAAGGACTGAAACGGCGCAATACGGCACGGACTCTGGCAACTAATTCTTTGGAGTCAAAAGGTTTTATGACATAATCGTCTGCACCCAGCTCAAGACCAAGTACTTTATCAAAGATTTCACCTTTTGCGGATAGCATGATAATTGGAACGGTAGAAGATTTACGGATTTCCCTGCATACTTCGTAACCGTCAATCCCGGGTAGCATCAGGTCCAACAGGACGAGATTTGGCTGATAGCTTGCAAATGATGAGATGGCGGCTTCGCCGTCATGTACGATTAAGGTATCGTAACATTCCTTGGTTAGATAGAGGGAGATGAGTTCAGCGATGTTGACATCATCATCTACGATTAATATTTTTTGCTTGGCTATCATGACTGACTCCTTTCAGATTCTTATTAATTAAATTCTACGATAGTGACACCATGATCACCTTCGCCGAAACCGCCGATCCGGTATGATTTCACATATTTCAGATTCTTTAAATGAGAATGCACTGCATTCTTTAATGCACCGGTTCCTCTTCCATGGATTACGGTTACCTGTGGCAGATGTGCAAGGTATGCATCATCCAGGTATTTATCTAGGAGGGGAAGTGCTTCGTCAACTGTTTTGCCGATGAGATTAATCTCAGGGTGAATGCTGGAGGATTTGGACATCTTAATCTTTCCGCTCTGTGTTCTGGAATATTCCTGCGGAGTAATCACCTCTTCCTCAAGAAGCTCTATGTCTTTTAAATTTACGAGGGACCGCAGAATTCCCATCTGTACATACAAATCACCTTTGGCATTGGGCAGGGTGCTAACGGTTCCTTTTAGATTCAGACTGTTGACATTGACATAATCTCCAACCCTGATATCTTTGGAAATGATTTTCTTTCCTGGTTTTGGTTTATTCTTCACAAGATCAACTTCACTATCGCTCAAGCGGTCGCGAAGAGAACTTCGTTCTGCTTCCATATCCTTGATACTTCCACCCTCCTGGAGCCATTTATTATATCGTCTGATACTCTGGTCGGCATATTCCTTGGCTTCCTGTAATACGACAGCAGCCTGTTCTTTGGCTTCGCGAAGCAGGCGGTCACGGTTAGAATCAAGGGTTTCATTCTTTTTGGTGAGATTCTTCTTGAGTTGCTCGATTTCACTCTTATATTTATTAATCTCATCCTGTTCTTTCTCGATTGTGACGCGGCTCGCATCAAGATCTGAGATCAAATCTTCAAAACTCTTATCCTGAGTTCCGATTCTAGCCTTAGCATCTTCAATGATATAATCGGGGAGGCCAAGTTTAGAAGAGATGGCAAAAGCATTACTCTTTCCGGGAATACCGATTAATAAACGGTAAGTAGGCTGAAGCGTTTCAATATTAAATTCACAGCAGGCATTCGTTACGCCTTCGGTAGAAAGTGCATATACCTTTAATTCGCTGTAATGGGTGGTAGCCATCGTACGTATTTTTCTCTTATGCAGAGAGGATAGAATCGACATACCAAGTGCAGCGCCTTCAGTGGGATCGGTTCCAGCTCCAAGTTCATCAAAGAGAACGAGGGAACGGTCATCTGCATTGTTTAATATCTTTACGATATTGGTCATATGAGAAGAGAAGGTACTGAGGCTCTGTTCGATACTCTGCTCGTCACCAATATCAGCATATACTTCTTCAAATAAAGCAAGCTCAGAACCATCAAAAGCAGGAATATGCAGTCCTGCCTGACCCATTAAGGTAAGCAGACCCACTGTCTTAAGAGTGACGGTCTTACCGCCGGTATTCGGCCCGGTGATTACGAGCATCGTGAAATCTTTACCTAACCAGATATCAATGGGAACAACTTTCTTAGAGTCGATGAGTGGATGACGACCTTTCTTAATATCCAGAAATCCATTTTGGTTAAAACTTGGTTCGGAAGCTTTCATCTGTCTGGATAAGGAGGCTCTTGCAAAGATGAAGTCCATTTCAGACATAGTGACAAAATTATATTCGAGATTCTCAGCATGATCGGCTGCCAAATTGCTTAATTCAGCTAAGACCTTATCAATTTCCTCTTGCTCTTTGATAGAGAGTTCCTTGAGTTCGTTATTTAATCGAACAATGGACATTGGTTCAATAAATAACGTGGAACCGGTAGAGGACTGGTCATGAATCATACCTTGAAACTGGTTCTTGAATTCGGACCGGATCGGGAGACAATACCGGCCATTTCTCATCGTTATGATATTGTCCTGCAGCATGGTGCGGGAAGAATTTAAGATAGAGGACAGCTCGGTGTGAATGCGGTCATTGGTGTTATGAATGGAGCGTCTGACTGTTTTAAGCGCTGGGCTGGCATCATCTGCAATCTCTTCCTCGGAGACGATACAGCGTTTGATTTCATTGTTGAGAGGCGTCAAGGGTTCAAGATTTGCAAAGTATTCCGTCAGGGAATCCTCCGCCTGCTCATCACTGTCTTTACCGGTATATCCGCCATAGGCTTTGATGCGTAATGTTGCATCGAGATCAGAGCTGATATGAAGCAGCTCGGAAGCGTTAAGAAAGGAACCCACTTTAAGCCTCATGACAGCAGGACGAATATCATGAATTCCATTAAAAGCGATACCGCCTTTGCGGTAGATTCTGGAAAGTGCATCACTTGTTTCTTGCTGTAGTTTCTTCACGGTCTGAAGATCTGAATGAGGCAGCAAGTGAGAGCAAAGTTCTCGGCCGTAAGTAGTCCCGGCGAGGGAAGATAATTTATCGATTATTTTATTATATTCAAGAGTTCGTAGTGCTTTTTCGTTCATAGTGTTTATAAGACCTTTCTGGGAAATACAATCGATTGTGGTGTTTCGGTGAATCCACCATACGTTAATAAGATGCTATTTCTATTTTACCTTATGTTGTAAAAAAATTAAACACCTAATTAGAAGAAATTCATGGAAGGAGGGATATTACTGGCATATTACAGAAATAGTACGATATGTTTACAATTAATTCATAATGTGTTCACATGTACATGATAAAATGGGACTAATGCATTAGAAAGCGAATGCATACGCATTAGAAAACAAATGCATATGCATTAGAGAACATATGCGAACTATCCTCAGTAATATATTCTATTCAAATAAATAAATTGCATTTTTGTACAAATGCATTAAAATAGATATGCTAATCCTATAATCTTAGATTCCATGTACCTTTATAAGGAGAATAAGAATGCCTGAGAATGAAAAAGACAATAAAGATTTTAAATTTATTAATGAGCAGGTAATTGCAAAAAAGCACAGTAAAGTAAAGAAATGGCTGATGCCGTTCTTCCTGATGATGGGAATGGCGGTCTTATTCGGTTTAATTGCCGCGTTGACCTTTGCTATTGCTGAACCGAAAATATATGAAGTATTTCATAAAACGAATGAAGTTAAAACCCCGGTAAGTTTTCCGACAAAATATCCGGAAGACAACGATAAAGATGCTTATGCAGATGAAATCACGGAGATACCGGAACCGGAAGAAGAGGCCACTCCGACTCCAGAAGATACAAAGACGGATCCTGATGTAACGCCAACGCCAATTATTGTTGAGAATACAATAGAGGCGGACTTAGAGGATTATATCAGCATGTCGGATGATGTGCGAAGAGTCGCTTATGAAGCAAATAAATCGATTGTATCCGTAACCAGTACTATTAACACGAAAGACTGGTTCGGTGACGTGGAGAAGACAATTGAAACAACAGGAGTCATCATTGCGAATAACAATACAGATCTGCTTGTGTTAGTGAGCTTAGACCGAGTAAAATCTGCTAGCAGCATTCAAGTAGTATTTTCAGAAAATAATTATGTGGATGCAGTTCTACAGGATTATGAAACTGATCTTAATCTTGCAGTCATAGCAATTCCGATTGATAAAATACCGATTGTTTATATGAGCAATAAGCAGCCGTGGACACTTGGCGAATCCTATACGCTTACGGAAGGTAGTCCGATTATTGCAGTGGGGAATCCGAATGGACATTTGGATTCTATCGAAATCGGATACATTACTAGCCGAGGCAGCTGGATTAGTATAACTGATAATAAGATAGACCTATTTAACACCAGCATAGATGACAGCAAGAACAGTGATGGCATCATTATCAATATGCGTGGCGAAGTCATTGGAATCATAACCCGAACACTGAAGGAAGACGAAAATGAGTATCTTAGTACAGCAATCGGAATCAGTAAGGTCAAGTCAATCATTGAATTAATGGGAAATCAGACACCGAGGAATTATTTCGGCATTGAGACGGAAGACATGACAGATGCTGCAAAAGCAGAAAAAGAAGTTGTGAACGGTGTTTATGTAGATGAAGTAAAAGCAGACTCCCCTGCATTTGATGCCGGGATTAAAAATGGAGATATCATTCTTCAATTAGATGACCAGTTTGTGATGACCACGAGTAATTTCTACACTATCATTTCGGCTTATGAAGCAGGAGATAAAATCGAAGTCAAAATAAAGAGATCCGTTGGAACAACAACCAAAGAAATGACGGTAAAAGTTACGGTGGCTGAAAAAGTTCAATAGCAGATATTATTTAAAAAAGTAATTGATATAGAACGGAGCATCAGAAAATACATTCAAACTATGTTGTTGCATTGGTGTTCAAATAATGCTAATTGGCATAAAACGAAGAGTCGGATAATACAGAAGGAAGAATGTTGTAAATAATAAACTTCTTAACTATGGCATATTAATAGGAGAAGTTGATGGTTTACAACATTTTTTTGTGGATCTATAGGTAGCAATAAATTAATTTAATGCTTTATATATCCGTAGGTGTAGGGTATAATGTTAACAAAATAAGAAATGTTGTGCAAGAATAGAAAGGTAATGAGAAAATGAAATTTTTACAAGAGTTAAGAGAGAGCGACTTAATAAAGAATGAAATATATCTCTGCAAATCAAAGCAGACATTAACAGGTAAGAGCGGTAAAAGTTATGTTTCATTAATTCTACAAGATAAAACCGGTACAATCGATGCGAAAATCTGGGATTTTAGCAATGAGATAGAGCAGTATGATACAATGGATTTTGTGCACATTGATGCAAGGGTTGGAAGCTTCCAGGACGCTCTTCAGCTCAACGTAAGCAGAATTTACAAAGCACGTGAGGGAGAATATTATCCGGAGGATTATTTCCCGGTATCGACTAAAGACATAGAAGGCATGTATCGTGAAATTAAGGGATATATTGCGAATATCAAAGATACTAATTTAAAATCTTTGGTAGAAGAATTCTTTGTAAATGATGCGGATTTCGTTAAACGGTTCAAAAACCACTCGGCAGCAAAAACAGTACATCACGGCTTTGTTGGCGGACTTCTTGAGCATACGTTAAGCGTAGTGAAACTGTGTGAATATTACACCGTCAGCTATCCGATTTTAAATAGAGACTTACTGATTACTGCAGCATTATTACATGATGTCGGTAAAATGGAGGAATTATCTGCATTTCCAGAAAATGATTATACAGAAGACGGGCAGCTGCTCGGACATATTTTCATAGGAGCAAATGTCGTAACAGCACATATTAAGAAAATGAGTAAATTCCCACCAAAGCTAGCCAATGAATTAGTTCATTGTATCTTGTCACATCATGGTGAATTAGAGTATGGTTCTCCGAAAAAACCAGCAACTGCAGAGGCGATGGCGTTACATTTCGCAGATAATACAGATGCGAAACTACAGACCATCACAGAATTATTAGCTACGGGTGATCCTAAGACCGAGTGGATGGGATATCAAAGATTATTTGAAACCAACATTATGAGAAGTACAAAAAGTAAGGAATAATAGAAGATTGGTATGGTGAATTCATGCAGGAAGTAGTTACGAAAAATGATCAAATAGAAATTACAATTGAAGATATCGGTTCTGAAGGAGAAGGTATCGGAAAATATGAGGGTTATACCTTGTTTGTCAAAGATACCGTAATGGGAGACCGGGCATTAGTTCAGGTGATGAAAACCGGTAAAACTTACGGATATGCCAAACTGCTCAAATTAATTACACCTTCGGAATATCGTTGTGAACCGAAATGTCCAATTGCTTCAAAATGCGGCGGCTGTCAACTGCAGCATGTTACCTATAGTAAGCAGCTGGAATATAAAGAAAATAAGGTAAGAAATTGTCTGACCCGAATCGGAGGCTTCGACAGTTTTAAGATGGAACCCATCGTTGGAATGGAGGAACCTTATTACTATCGTAATAAATCACAATTCCCGGTTGGAAAAGATAAAGATGGTAATCTTGAAATTGGTTTTTATGCCAGCAGGACCCATTCCATTATTGACACCGACCAATGTTGTATCGGAGCAGAAATAAATGACGAAATTATCGCTTTCATGCGTTACTTTATTGAAAAATATAAGATTGAAACATACGAAGAAGAAAGCCATAGAGGCTTATTGCGTCATATCTTAATCCGCGTCGGGTTTGCAACAGATGAAGTGATGGTATGCTTAGTCATTAATGGAACCGAACTTCCACATCAAGAAGAATTAATCCAGGGACTTCAGAAAATCAAAGGCATGACCAGCATCTGTCTGAATGTCAATAAATACAGAACCAACGTGATTCTCGGAGAAAAGATAATCCCATTATGGGGCGCTGATTATATTACGGACAGTATCGGTGAGATTAAATATAGAATATCGCCGCTCTCTTTCTATCAGGTTAACCCAGTTCAGACGAAAAAGCTTTATGACACAGTTCTCGAGTATGCAGATCTTCACGGAGATGAAGTTGTCTGGGATCTTTATTGTGGAATCGGAACGATATCCTTGTTCTTAGCCAAAAATGCTAAGAAAGTATATGGCGTGGAGATTGTTGCAGCAGCAGTGGAAGATGCAAAGACAAACGCTCAGATTAATGATATTACCAATGCGGAATTTTTTGTCGGAGCAGCAGAAGAAGTGCTTCCAGGAATATTCAAGAAAGAAAACAGTCAGGCAGATATCATCGTGGTAGATCCCCCGAGAAAAGGGTGCGACCAAAGCCTCTTAGATACAATTCTTGAGATATCACCGAAGAAGGTAGTGTATGTATCCTGCGATCCTGCCACCTTAGCCAGAGACTTGAAATATCTCTGCGAGAAGGGGTATCAACTCGAGAAAGTGAAATCAGTGGATCAGTTCTGCCATAGTACACATGTGGAGACAGTAGTGCTGCTACAAAGGGCAAATACGGAAAATTAATAGATTCGCTGATAGAAGCCCTTGGATTTATGCATTTTACGAGGCATATGCAGTTTTCAAAACTGACCCTCGAGGAGAAGGTCAGGCAAGGCTTGCCCTGAAAAAGGAGATTTAGACGAACATCCATGTCTCAGTAGCTTTGGAACTAGTATGAGTGGACACAAATATGTGCAGTTCATAATTTTGATTATTTCAGTAAAATAAACCATCAACAATTTCATAAGTTACAGTCGAAAGACATTTTGTTTTAAACATCTTTGATGTGAAAGCAGGCGGTCTTTTTGTATGTAGTAT
>JBASOB010000250.1:0-4465 GCA_049657865.1 Mobilitalea sp. | reverse complement strand
CTATAGAAATTCTATTTATCTTAATAACGGCATTAGCATCCCTTGCCAATTTCATAAAACTGCACCTACTCATTGAATATCTTTCTGCACCTTCCGCGTATCTAACGTAATCCTTCTTTTTTACTTTTGCTTCCATAGTTATTTTACTCCTATCGTTGTATGTTGTTCTCTTTCTGTTATCATGGTATTTCTATGTATAAAAACATTCTGCAAATAGCCACCAGGATTGTGGCTCACATTGGTATCGCACCATCTTTTCAATAGACCCTTATTATCGGGAAGTATCATTATAAAGAAGTAACTTCATGGCTCACAAAGCTCCTTGCTTTGCTTTCATCACTAATGTTTATTGCTCGTACCTTTACTTCAATGCTATGAATAACATTTCTTCATATTCAATCCTCTAGGACAGGTAGTCGTCGCGCATTTGATGAGTAGCTCCATCACTCCATACGTTTTGCAGAATTATCATATTTAATTGTCAAGGTTCAATTACCAGTAAATAAGGGGATTATTCTAGTGGTAACATTTCAAATTTGTTAGTAATTGCATAGAGTAATTTCTGTTCTACTGCCTGTTTCATAGAAAGATCTAATTCCATAAATTTCGTACCATTTACACTATCCACAGGCGCCTTGCAAATCTTGTCGGTATAGTTTTTAAAACTCATCAATACCTCCTGGCAAGCTTCGACATCTCCATTGACAACAGCTTCAATTACCTCAAATGGAAGAAGAGCTTCTTCCCATATCTTATTTCTGTAACTACTCATCGATATTCTCCTTAAGATATTTTTTTAGCTGTGCCAGTGCTTTTCTTCTATGCTCACTAACAGTGCTACGATCAAGGTTAAGAATTTCTGCAATCCTAGTATCTGTTTCTTCCTCAACAACTGAAAGTAACAACACTTCTTTTTGTCTTGCTGATAAATTGTTAATTGCATGGAGCAATCTCTCATCTTTAAATTGTGCTTTTAGATTCATACCAGCCACCTCAAAATGTTCATAATCGGAATCATAGATATCCATTGTTTTTAGGTACTCTCTGTCCTCTTCATAAAGATCATCCATAAATATTTCCATAAGATTACGCTTGTCTATATGTGTCATCTTGTAATCATATGCCGCATTATGAATCACTTTTTTGCAAAAGGAAGAAAATTGCCTGCGAACTGCCAACTCATAATCATTGGTCCGTTTCGTCAAAGGATTCACCCCCTTTCAAAGCGGACCTATAAAAGTTGGTCCTTAATCGTCCCCTATTTACATAGAACTGTAGATATTTTTCATTGATGGGGGCTTTCACAAAAAACAATTGAATTTTTTTTAATAAACAAAAAGAAAGCAGCCTATTACTTGTTCTTTGTAATAAGTTGCTTTCTATGATGTGATGCTGGCAGTGTTTGTCTATGTGCTTTTTTAACGTTACCTTTAAGGTGAAAGAGTTTTCAGAGTTAAATTCTCTGCTTATTGCACTTCTCCTAGTGTAATTAAGGATACTCGAGATCTGTTTCTCATGATTGCTCCAATGCAGCAATCAAAGCACTAGAAAAAAGCCTTCTGTAATTGCTGTTTTTTTTACAATTACAAAGACTCCAATATAATGCTTAAAACGTTATCTATATAACGCTATAACCGTTTTTGAGTTTCCCACGAATGTAATTACAATTATCTCAGGGAGGTGATAACATGGAATATGATGCTCGCTTCATGGGACGTATGATTAAATATGCCAGAGAAGCCAAAAATCTAACTCAAGATGATGCTGCGATAAAGCTTAATATTTCAGAATCATTTTACAAACAAATAGAACAAGGTACCGGAAATCCAAGTCTTCCGAATTTCTACTCAATCCTTAATTTTTATAATTTATCTGCTGATTCGCTTCTATTTCCTGGTGTTAGTGATCAAAACTCAACTGCAAACCAAATTATAAGAATTTTAGGAAGATGCAATGATTCTGAATTACGCTTCATTTTTGCAATGATTACTGCACTTATCAGTAATAATGATAATTCTTTAAAAGATGTTGCAACTCCAACACTTGAAGAACTCTATGCCAAATGTCTTGCTGAATTTACATATAAGAATTCTGAAAGTACAAAGTAATACATGAATACGCGCAAAAAGAGTGACCGATGTAATATTTCTTACACAAGTCACTCTTTTTTTATCCTCTTATTGCATTAAATAAATCTCTAATAGCGTAAAATATATCCGTTGAATATAAACCCATTGGTATAATACCTCCTTCTTCAATCTGAAGGTACTATACCAATAAAATATGCCGTAAACGAAAAGCTGCATCCAAATGTCATTTTTCGACATCGTAATGTCATTTTTCTAAAAATCTCTTACTATAATAAAAATATTTAACATTTTTTTAGACTGTAGACAAATTAATTTTTGAATTTTTAGTTATGCAAAATAGAATTTATATACAAACTAAAGACACCGAGATTTCAGTGCCTTTAGTCTATCTACCTATTAAATTGGAATCCGAATGACAACGGTTCACCTAATTCTACTTTTCCTAAAATTAAGAACTGATGAATCAGCATTGAAATGTCATTCACTTTAATCGTCCATAAGATCATGTTTATGAATTATGCTAGCAGTTTTGTGTTTACATAAACAAATAGAACATTTTCTCTTTTTTTGATGCATTTATTCTTGCTTAAGTTAAGTTCACAAGAATATGTAACATCTCTCTGTCCAAACCACTTCTAATGAATTTTGAAGTCAATATTCTTAGTTCACTAAACCTAGGGTTAGATATATCCACAATATCCATTAGCTTATATATGATATCAGCTTCTTCAATATAGTTCTTATATCTTTTTGAAAAATCTTGAAAATCTGCTGAATATACATATGATAGTATAATATTTTTTTTAAGACCGTTAGCGTCATAACCCGAAACTTTATCTATATGAAGTTTTATATTAGCTGTGTTTATAGAATCCAATACCAAAGCTTCAATTATTACAGTTGGAATCATTTCCGAGTCACACACTAATAAATCCACTTCACCTGCCTGTAATCCGGTTGCAGATTGTCCTCTTTGAGTTTGGTCTAACACTATATAATTTAAAGTATGAAGTATATCTCTTATATATGTTGTTTTTTCATCCTCGTTTCCTTCACTAGCTCTTTTATTACCCTGAAGCCTAATACAGGCACTCATGAAATCAGCAAAAAATATATCGAAGTTAAATCCTCGACTTTGACTGTATTGAAGTGTTTCCATGGGTATAACCGAAGAATGAGCAAATTTTATAGAACGCTTAAATCTTGGTGTTGAATCATCATCTTCTCTTTCAATCACTTTAAAACCATATTCACTCATTTCACTTTCTAGTCTACTCGAAACACGTTTTACCCATAGAATATCTAATATCGCTTCTACTTTTACTTGCCATTCAAACTCATCCGTTTGTCTCCAACCAATTTGAGTATTCCCGCAACTTTGTACATCATATACAAATATATTATCTACACTATTTTCATTACCAATAATTCTCAAAATTTCAGCCATTCTATTCCCATCAAACAATTCAATAGATAACCCATTCTCTTCGATATAGTCTTCAGCCTTATGAGTAAGCAAAACGCTATACGCAATGTTATCTGCGAATTGGACATTTACCAAGCCATAATCTCTTAGCTCACCAAACCTGCCATTAAGCTCAATCTGTTCCTTGTTTAACTTGTTCTTATACAAATTCATGACGCATTCACTTAACTTTTCCTTATTTTTTACTAGTTCAATTAATAAATTCTCATTTTTCCTACTTAATCTCATATATTCTTCTAATACCTCGCTATTCTAAATGAGTCTCTTCATTTAATGCTAGTTCTTTTATGTCTATTAGCTCATGCATCTTATACAGTCCATAAAATATAATTATACCAAATAATCATTTCAAATTTCAGTTTATTGCTGCAAACTTTGCAAGAGTTCAATTGGTTAGATATCGCATGTAATGCATTTTTAAAAAGCACTTACCACAATGTCCAATACAAACTTATCTTTATCCATCCGTCTTCTTACCACTCCATTATTACGTTCTACACATTCTGTAAGGTTCTGTAATCCAAATCCATGATTTTTCCTATCCTGTTTTTTACTTCTCAGACTCACTGGACCTGCAAATGAATTGGATATTAAGACCGTTAGAAAATTCTGATGTAAGCCAATCGATACCTCAATCCATCGATTTGTTTCCATTTTTTCGCAGGCCTCAATTGCATTATCAAGAGCATTCGCAAATATAGTGCAGATATCATAATCATTAATCAACATTGGGGCATGGATAATTCCTTTTACTTTTAATGCTGCATTTGGCGAGACACACCGTCCGGTTTTGCGAAGCAAAACGGCTGCGATGCGGAGCGAGCGTCCACATTAATTCGCTTACTTTATAATTGAATATCTCTCATAATGATATCAGCCATCTTTTTAA
>JBASOB010000249.1:0-6233 GCA_049657865.1 Mobilitalea sp. | reverse complement strand
ACGTCATATCTTTCCGCCAACAGGGTGACTAGAGTGCTCATTATTGATGTTTGCGTTCTTGGGAACATATCAACCGTTTTTGAGTACTTTCGTGGTTTGCGGAAACATATAAACGGTTTTGAGATTTTAGGGGACATAACCACTACTACTTTATATGGAAGACATATTTGCTCCACTATATAATGAAGTCTCTCTCTGTGATTATTGATAAATCATCCTTTGATGCATTTTCGATATTAATAACTCTTCGCGCATGATTCATAATTAAATCATCATAAAGATTCCTTACCAAACGTCCATTTGCAAAGTTTTCACTTTTTTCAGAGACACACTCCTGTAAGAAACTATAAATGATTTTACGTGCATTTTCATCGAGGATGTAATCAGAATTATCACACATCAAAACAAGAATTTTTTCTAGTTCCACTGCTGAGTAATCAGGGAACTCAATAAATGTATTAAACCTAGATTTCAATCCCGGATTAGAATCGAAAAACTTATTCATGGGTTCTGTATATCCCGCAACGATGACTACCAAATCATCACGATAGTCCTCTAAAGCTTTTGTTAATTCAGTAAGACATTCTCGACCATATGAATCGCTATGGTCATTTTCTGTAATACTATATGCCTCGTCGATAAACAGAACTCCACCTTTTGCTTTTTCAATAACGCTCTTTACCTTAAGTGCAGTTTGCCCTTGATAACCTGCTATCAGATCTGTTCTGGAAACCTCGACAAAATGACCTCTTGAGAGCAAGCCTATCTGCTTATAAATACGCCCAACAATACGAGCAACAGTAGTCTTACCCGTACCAGGATTTCCTGTGAAAGCTAGGTGCATAGTGTTTTTTGAAGAGTGAAGATTATTTTCTCTTCGTAATTTTTGAACCTTTTGATAAACAATCAAATCATTAACCTTAATCTTGACTGTCTCCAAGCCAACAAGAGCCTTTATCTCATCCAAGAGTTCTTGCAATGTTCTTGTATCCTCTAGTATCTCTGTATCTGGATTACAAATGTATTGCAACGTTGTATAGCCATAGTATTCAATTAAATTCGAGTTCAGTATCTGTGCTACACGCTTCACTTCAATCTGGTATTTTGAATTATCTACTACCCCTGATATTTTCTTAAGGAGAGAAATCGTAGCTACCTTGCTGTTATCCTCAACTATTAATGATGCAAGCTTTGTAATCTCACCACAAGCATCTGTTATGGCGTCTAATTTTGATGCGTTATTTATTAACGTGCTCTTGTATTTATCCATCATACCACCTTCAATAGAATCACAATTAACTCAATTAATGCAAGTCCCAATGATCCGCCGGCAAGGAGATATGCATATTTGATTTTTTTAGTTAACAATTGAACAGCGGTATAATTCATTTCAATAGCACTTGTAATAGCAGCATCAGCGAGATCCTTATTTGTTTGAATAATATTTTTTGTTTCTTTGCTCTGATTTTCCAATTCAGATAATTTACTAGAATGCACCTTGTTAGAATTCCAAATATCATCTATATCGTTCAAATGCTCATAACTAGATAAATCACCAATAAAGGATAGAAGTGTTTCGATGTCAGATTGGTGTTTAGAAGTGGTGCTCTTAAAGGAGCTTATCTCACTCTCAATAATTTTAATTTTATTATGTGCATCTAATAAAGAATCCCACATTTCATCAATATCTTGTAAGTGAACAATATTTTCCATCTCGCTAGTAAAAGTGATAAGATCTTCAAGTTTAACAATATGTTGATTTAGCTGCTTTGATAACTCATTCCACTTCTTATCTGTAACCTTTAATGTTGTTTGTAAACCATCTATTTTCAGTGCATTTTCTTTACTGATGGCATTTGCAATACTAACCGAATTTGAAAATGTTGTAACTACTTGATTCCATTCCTGGTAATCATTCCACATTTTATCGATATCTCCAAGGTGAGCATACCCATCCAGCTTTTGCTTAAATTTTTTTAAGATCTCAAGTGTTTTCTTCTGATCATCAACGATCTTTCTAATTTGTACTTGCGTGGCTTGAATACGTTCACTGGTTTTTTCGGTAGCTTTGATTGATATCAGAATAGCTTGAATATAGTCCTTATCTAACGCCTCTAATGCAAAATATACCTGTCCAAACTCTTCGATGGTTCTATTATTCGTATTATTTAAATCTATTAAATGCTGCTGAATAGTACTGAGTCTATTATTTAATTCGTATCCGGTAACTTTATGGTCACCAAGGCCTAGAAATCCACCGTCTGTCCTAACAGTATCAAGTTCTAGCTCCTCTGCCATCTTTTGCGAAAATTCTTTTAACCCTTTCTTTGCTAGCTCGAAATCATGGGTTTTTAAAACTAATTCATTCATCCTTATTCCTCACTTAGTAATTCGTCTAATTCATCAGAAAGTTGGTCTAAATCACTATTCTCATCCGCAGGAATTTCCGTTCTACTGCAAATAATATCAATTGTTTTCTTTATAATATTTGAAGCCTCTTCGTGTCTGGCTGACATATTTCCTAATGCTGAAGCCTTAACATTTTTAAACGGAATATTCGCATCATAAGTATCATTTTGGTTGATTATTGATACAATGTTATCTGATGAAGAATCTTCTGGAGTCTTCTCTGAACAGGTATAAATATTGTTTTTTATTTTTTTCCTTTTGTTAAGCAACATATAAATGGCTATGCCTGCAAGCAAGCCAACTCCAATTATTCCCAACACTTTTTTCATAGTCACACTCTCTCCAGTTCGTCAAATAGATTATTAATATCATCAAATGTTTTCTGTATAGATTCGCCCTCCTCACAGTTTGCTGCGATGTTTTCAAGGGACTCACTCATCATATTTGCTGACGTAATATGACGGTCTTTTATCTCATTCATCGTATTTGCTTTAATACGATCAAGCTTTATCTCACTTACAATACGAACCTGATGTTGAAGATTTAGAACCTCATTGCTCTTCTTTACTTGGGCATCAACAACTTCTGCTTTTTGGCTTTTCTCAATTCTTTTTTGGATTAAATTTATCGCTATAGCACCAATAATTCCTGCAACTACGGCACCAAGAAAAATTCCTATAATATTCGCAAGACTTCCTATTAAAGGTATTTCAACAGCAAATATAGGAATTGCCATCAATCCTTTTTCGATAACTTCACCAAGTACTATAGCTCCTACTCCTGTTAATCCAGCAATGATTATTTTACCTGTTTCTAGAAGAAGACGACCAATAGGTTTGCCTTTGTTCTCCGGACTTTTTATGTAATTGACGGCATCTTTTAGTGATTTCCAACCTTGTTTTAACATCATCCATACTTTTTTAATCGTTCCAAAAATAGGACCGATGATTGCTGTGACAACAGTACTAAATACAGTATTTCCAGCACTTATTAGATGTGTTTTCATTTTGCTAATAAAGGAATGAATCGCTTCTTTTAAACTGTCCAGTAGAGTATCTAGTCCCTTTTTAACAGACTTAAACCAGTTAACTAATTTTTTAATAATTTCTTTAACCAAATCAGCAAGTAGCTGCATGAGAACTGCTCTAAGTGCTTTTCCGCCAATACGAAAAGTCTCTTCTTTTTTGGATTGTTTTCCAGCTTCAACAGATTTCTTTTCAGCTTCTTTTTTCTGTTTTTCATATTCTTCACGAGCTTCAGAATCTTTCTTACGCATTTTTTTATCATCTTCATCACTGATATCAAATATCTCATTTGGCTTTTGACCATTAGCGTTTGGGGTATCAAGCCATTCGGTTGTTGCCTTGTCACTCTTTGAACGATTAAGACTCAAATCCATTTCGTTAAGATTTGTCTCACTATTAGCAAATGCGATTTGTTCCCCTTTTGTCATATGAGTGTTAGCCGCCGGATCTCGGATAATCTCTGCTGCCGATATAGTGTGATCCATATCTGTGTGTTTTTCAGCAGAACCACTTGGTCGACCATCATCAAATGGTTTTCTTGCACCATTAACCAATGTAGCTTCCTTTTTTCCAGATCTGGTTGTGTGAGTTACAGCATTTCCATTTTCGTCTTTTACGAAATTGGATTGCCAATCATCGTAACGTTCTTGATAGTCAATTTTTGTATTATGCGATGCAATTTTCCCATTTGCAAAATTTTCTGTAGTTTGAATATGTGCTTCATTTCGCAAGTCAAGTTTGAGACCATTATTTTCTTTAATGAAATCCTCTCCAGCAGTGACAGCAATTTGATTTATAAACTGCTCCCAAACAACATCCATAATTACATTTCCAAGGCTTTCAGGATTTCCTATTTTTTCTTTTTCTTCAGCTAAAAATTCTAATCCAGCAATTTCATCTTCTAATTGGCTTTGAAGTTTTTCTTGCAGTTCATCAAAACCTATAGAGTCCGCTAAATCTTCATTAAGTTCTTGATTCTCATCAAGAACAGCATTTTCCTTTGCCATAGTATATTAGTCCTTTCAGAACAAGTTTTTTATCCGTGTAATTACATAGTATTATATTCAAATGTTAGGACTTATGCCTGTCCCATAAAGTCATACAATATTAAAATATTATAAAACATTTAAATATATTTTACAATAGAACCATAATAAACCAAACCCGCAACTCAAGCATAAGAGCTGCGGGTGTTCTACATTCCTCTTTATTCATCTATTTGTATTTCAATACCTGATTTGAATTCAAGAATGATGTGGTTATCGTTAACCGTTATCTATTTACCCCCTAAATTTCTTTATTAATCACATTGACATACCATTTCAGTTATGTTATATTAGATATGTCAAATGCTTTAACTAATCAAAGGAGTGAATCGATATGAAAGCTACTTTTAATGATTTCATCACACAAAACCCAAACTGTAGTAAGTTTGACGGAAATGCTGACGCTATGCTTATCTTTGAGTTTCTCTCACGTGATAATAGTATTATCTTGATGATTGAAGCAAGCGATGCTGGTAAACCTGCACTCACACCGTGGGTAAAGCACCTTGAGCATTTACTACTTGATATCAAATATCCAACCATATCTTTTGATGACAACTTCACTAAACAGGCTGTAGGGCTAATGATTAAATGCATTCTTGAGCCATTTGGATATGTTGTCTGGAAGCAAAAAGACTTACCCAAAAGCTCGGACTCCGCAAAGTTCCAATCAGCTTCAGTTTATCGTTATGATCCAATTAAAAATGCAACAATGCAAGTAGTTAAACACATTGAAGAAATCAATTGAATACAAGTATAAGGAGGTTTTCTCATGCAAAACTGGAATCTCATTCGCCCGATTGCTGCTCAGATATTAAGGCAACAGCAATACAGAAATAGTGGACCCTACAATGGCACTCGGTGTTTCTTAACTGCTTATCAAATTGCTGTTTTAGTAAACGTACAAAATCCATCACTTAGAGGTACGTTGCCAATCGGAGGAGCTGGTGTTGGGCCCGACAGCTTTGCTCGACAAATTGCGTGGCATCTGTCTGATGACTTAAATAGGAATGTATTTGACGGAAGTCTTGAAATACAATTTTTCAGTCTTGCCGGACTTGATGAATTTACTTTCGATGGAAAGCAAATTCCATCTACCGATGAATTCTCCATGTTTCGACTGACATAGCCTAAACACCCCATTTCCTATATCCTTGGAAAGATTAAACTTTAAACGCTCGAATCTTTGAACTTCTTTATAATGGCTTTAACCATCGTGAAATTGAGGCTTTGGATATTCCAAAGAGTACAGTTGCCGATGACCAAAACTACGTAAGATTGCTCAGGAGTATATTAAAGATCTTATCTAAAACATGATATCAATCCGAAAGTGAGCCCGCTACTCTGGCTCATTTTTATTCCCATTCTAAATGATCTATCGTTTTATTCTATTTGAAACTTTTCATCCAACAAATTAGGGTATTTTTCAGAATCGCGAATGGTCATTATCCTGTTGTTTATAACATCCTGCATAGTATCCCCAATGGCAAATTCTAAACCATAACATAATTTTTTTAATTGTTTTAGTTCATTTTTATTAAGCTTTCCTATTAGTTTATTATTTATAAAATAATCTTCACTGCATAATAAGACCATATTATTGATTAATGATAGCTTTGTTTCATCTTGAACCAAATCACGCATGCTGCGTGATAGCCCTTTCTAGTTTTTGTGCTATACCTATTGCTTTGGCGCAACTTTTCTTTTACACTATTCTCATCTTAAAAAAAGGAAAAACCTCACAGATGAGAGC
>JBASOB010000248.1:0-14025 GCA_049657865.1 Mobilitalea sp. | reverse complement strand
CCATCAAAACTGCATATGCCGTCCGCATGCGTGACTTGGTTCAAAGGAAAAGTACTAAATCAGGGGCTTGAAATTCTTTTCAGGCTCCTTGTTTTGAGCCCCTGACTTAGAACTTTTCTAATCTATTTTAAGTTGTCCGAGAATGCTATTTGTTCTATTGTATTCTTATCATTTTTACAAAACAAGCAAACAATACTACAATCTTTTAGGGGAAAAAGCATTATATATGCTTCCGGTAAATTATATCCATATTTATATATTCCAGAAAAATTTATATTTAATGCAAGTAATCCTTGATAAGCAATAGGAATAATATAATCAAGTTTCTTCCAAAATAATACGTGATAGAAGTCAGACTCTTTAGTTTTAATACCATTCAAATTTCTTACGATTTCGTCTTCCAACTCTTTTTCGTAAATCAGATTATTATTGATGATAATTTCTTTTCCGGTAGCATTACCTAAAAATACTGGCGCAGTCTTTTGTTCTATCCTATATTTATGGTAATAAAATAATGACGTTTTCAAAGCTACTAATTGTAATATTAAGGCATTAGGACCATTTATAATTTTTTGAGGATCTTCATATTCCTGAAAAAAACTGTTATCACAGTCATCACAAATTTCATAAAAAACACCTGCTTCTTTTACTCCTGAAGTTTGCTTTAGGCAATCCGGATTATCTCTTCCTCCATACCCCCAAAATGCAGAACCAATTTTCCCCTCACTTTTTATATTTCTAAGAATCATTTGAGGCAATGTATGTGATTTGCAAAAGCTTGTACACTCTTTACCACATAATTTGCAGGTTTTTCTTTTTTGCTCTCTTCGAGCATTCGAATATTTATCATTGTATTCTCTTCTATCCATATTACAAATATAGTTTAGTTAATTCATCCAAGGTAATTTCTATCCCTGCTGATTTCAACTCTTCCTTTCTTAAGATAAATAGTTTCGTAAGTAACGGAACCGGATCCTGACCTTAATGTAACTGTTTTGACAATTACTATATAAGGATATAATATTAGCTTGAACCTCAAGATTGTTCTCATAATTATCCTGCTCAGCCATCGGAATCAAATAATGTGGCTCAGTATAATTTGTCCCATTGTTTTTATACCTCCTTTAATTTGATATAGTTACCTGGAAGTGCTTCAAACATATCCGGGTAATGCCCACCGAATAAAATAGCATAATGTGAAGCTAAAAGTATAAATTACTAGCCAATAGTCTACACAAGTGCAATATCATGAAATCTCCTTTGAATGTATTCGTCTATCGCTGCTTCATTTTCTTCAGCCCGAAAATGAAGCAGTCTGATGAAATCTTCATCTACAAGTGGGATTATTAGGCCTCGACTATCACGGTATGTATCCGAGCAACGTAATATGAAAGTGTTCATATTATCAATCGCTCGACATGTAATTATGCCCATTTTGCCACGATTGGGACTAAACCGTCCACCGATTTGATCAAGTTCTGGGTTTTCAACATCTCTGGAATAGTTTTTACATTCAACAATAATAAAGCGTGACGGAACATCATGTCTATTGCATAAACGAAAGAAAAATCCGCTTTCAGCGCAATTATCAAAAACTATATCGATGCGCTTTCGTCCGTCATGGATTTCTTTTTCTATAGTCGGTGAACAGATATGAGGGTAGAATAGCAACTCCATGATACCTACTACAGTTCTATGATATTCAGTGGCAGCCTCTCCACCAGATGGTATTTCGTTCAGACGCCTTTCCAAGAATGCACATAGCGAAGAAATATCTTCAAATGTTATGTCAATATTAGATATTGGACGTATCTTAGATTTTGCCTTCTGACGAAATTCTCTAAAGATTTCAGGATGCTTTTCTGTAAACTGTGCCAACCAGTTTTTATCAATGGTTTGTTCCTTCTCTTCCTTCTCGCGTACTGATTTTTTAGTAACAAATTTGGTTCCTGCTTTGTCCTTTCGCCGTTGAACTAGGTGTCCATTTAATCGCAACTGCTCATTTTGAAGATAGTTCAAAACAAAATGCTGCATATACTTTTGTGGTGTATATTCCTTTGAAAACGAGACAATACGTTTAGGGACTAGAAGTATTTTCCGCCCATTCATTACTAACATATTCATATATTGATTCTCCCAAGTGTTTGTTTGGCGCTCCCAATAATAACCAGATGGTACTCCTGCGGTTGTAGGGATGTTCCATAATGCACACTGCGCTTGGGTATATTCAATTAGCTGTTTTTTTATAATGTTGGCTGTCATATCTGACATTTTGTCCTTATCAACATTATCAATGAAAATGCGAAAGTCCTCTATATCTTCCATAATTCCTGTTTGTAATGCCCGACTTTCCTTTAGGCTCTTAAATATTTTAGCGCCATCTGACGGTCCCATTCCTTTACCTTGTGGGGTAGATTGCGAAAACCCGAGGCTGATCTCATTCGTTTCTCCTAAATGGCTGAATAATTCCTCAGCATCCTTCTTTCTATCTTCTCTTAGAGCACTTAAAAGACATTCAAAAAAGCTTCGAAGTGACAGATGAGCCTCAGAAGCGAGAGGGAAATCATTTTTTGCAATAAAATAGGGGTCAAGAAACAAAGGGATATCTATATCCGTATCCACATCTACAAAATCCAGTTCGTATTGCGATTTATTCAATACAAATTTTTCACTTATTCTCATGTTTGCCTCCCTTATAATAAATGCTTTCTATGTAATTTTATTTAATAGTATATTGCTCTAACAAAGCCCCTACTGTCTATTTTGAACTTGCTGTTTTATTTCCATTTATACAACTTCATATTGCTATAATAAGTAATTCATAATTACCGAAAATATTATACCATATTTTGTCACATAATAAAATTTATTTTAATAATTTCCCAAATTTATTCCATAAAACAACGTACAATACTAATCTAATTTCTCATTTAGCACTAAATCAGCATCATGCTCTTTTTTACATAAAAACACAACGTAAAATACCTGCGGAATCTTTCCCACAGGCATATTGTTTTCCTCTACTTAATAATAATCTTATTCTGCAAACCAGCAAATACCTCCTGTTTCTTCTCTGCCGTTGCTTCTGCATAGATATCCATCGTAGTTGAGATATCTGCATGTCCCATAACCGCCTGGATGACCTTCAGATTCGACTCGTTCTCACAAAGTCTCGTGCAGAAGGTATGCCTTAGATTATGGGCTGTGAAGCCGAGAAGAATCATCAGAGATCTCTTTTCCTCCAAGGCCTTTACCGTCTCTTACTTAAAATAGGTCTGTTTAATTCTATGGATTGCTCGATTAATTGATTCCGGAGTATACATTTCCTTTCTCTGTAGAAAAACAAATCCTGATAAGCCATCAACCTCATTGTTATTTAAGCCCCGGCAGCTCTGTATCTGATACTCTAGGAATGCGTCATAAACCTCATCGATCATTGGTATAGTTCTCCTTTCAGCTCACATAGAAAAAATTCAATTTTGATACATGAAATAACAATCTGAATATGAATCGAGCACATTTTCTGAAACAAAAAAGACACCTCACTCCGGTATAATTCCACCAGAAACGAAGTGTCTATCACTTCAAATCTTAAGCCATTCCTTTTGTTTTGTTTGATTGGAATTTTAATTTTTTTTGCCTGCTTCCTAATTGATACTACTTAATAAACTATTTCTCCCTTTATAATATGTTTCATCCTTCAGATAAATGGAATTTCATCATCACAATTACCGAATCCCTCTATTATTGCATTCACTTCCGCTTCATCATCTAAGCTTGTAAATCCAACAAGCCTTCTCTTGGATTTAAGTTTATCATCTGTATCATCTTCAGTATCACCATCAGTATCATTTTCATCATCTAGTTCATCACAAAAACGATTAAAATCTTCAAATGTAAAGTTTTCTTCAAATTCTTCAAAGTCTTCTAAAGCATTGTCATATTCTGTATATTGTTCTAACTCATCGTTATTCATATAGAACTCTTCAACGGCATCTAAATCATCAAAATCAGGCTCATAATCATCTTCGTTCGATATACGTTCATCCTCAATTTCATTGTATCTCAAGCGATACAATTGAGACTCCAATTCTTCTACTTCATCTTCGTTATACCTTTGCAAATTCAAATGTTCAAACGCCATATATCTAGCATACTCTATTGCATCTTCAAATGATTGTTTGGTGCAAGCAACAACAAATTCCAAAAACACCTTATCTGTATCTCTTGGTTCAGCATACTCTTGGTAAATTGTAAATATATCTTCATATGCAATATCATTCAAAATATAATTGGACAGTCTAAAACTACCACTGTTATATCTCTGGTAATCAATCATATGCTTACTATATTTCTGAAAACCTAACAAATATAACCTATCGGTGTCCTTTAGATCACGAGGTAGCTTACACTTGTTAAGAGCAACTAGCACCATGCGAATTTCATTAAATGTCATACAACAATTTAAGTACATATGAATTACTTCTTGTTTCAGCAGATCTTTTTCGAGTCTCTTATCTCTCTCTGGTGAATTTTCATCTATAAAACTCCATACATAGTTATAAATGTACTCAAATGTGTCTTCAATTGGAAGTTTCTTATCTTCAGCAAGCTTGAACGCTATTTCACTTTCATAATCATTAAGCTTATAAAATGACTGAAGGTTAGCAGCAACATGGGCTGCCATAAACTTCTCTTTAGAAATACCAAATTTATTGTCTACCATGTCAATCTCATTAAATTTCACAAACATATTCCTTCCCTCGGTGGAAATAAAATCCCAATCACGAATTTCTGGAACAACCGCAATCTCTTTGTTCTCAAATGCCTTTTTGGGAGATATTCCAAAATACTTTTTGAATTTCTTACAAAGTCCTTGGTAATCGCTCAATCCTGCCATCTCAATAGAATTACTCTGAATATTCTTGCTCCATTCTTTACAATCGTGAATCATTCTATATACTGAAACCATTTTTCGTTCCTTAATGTAATCAATTATAGTACAATTATTTAAGAATAAGAACAATGTATTTTTGCTATTATCATTCATCGTTGAGCAGCAAGCTGCTTCAAAGGCTCTATCACTAATTTCATGATCTAATAAAGGAACAATAACTCCATCAATACTTTGACCTTTTGCCAACTCCTCAATCGTAATAATTATTTTATTGTATCTTTCTTTTGCATTCATTCGCGTCACCTCCTAAGAAAAGCAATATGTTTTTGATCTATCAAATTTATCCAAATTATTTCTCAAATATTTCCTTGGGTGTTGAATCTCTTCCTTCCCCCAATAATTCATTTTCTTTCCAAACCATATTGGTACCGGAAACATCGTTACACAAATATACTCCTCATCAAAAATAAAACAATAACCCGCATAGTATAACGCATGCTTTCCTTGAGGTACCTTCGCCTCAAGATACTTTCTTTCCTTTGCTGGAAAGCAATTAGCTTCTTTTCCCCGCACCTTAGCTCTACCAATCATTCTAATCGCGGACGATTCATTCATACCAGCTCTTTCCTCCGTTCTCATAATACTATGATAAGTCATATCTAAAATCTCCTTTCGTTTTGATGACTTAATCTTATCAAGAAGGGGTATAAATGTAGTGTCCGTAATATTCAAAGATTTGACATCTCGCTACCTCTTGTTATTTTTATCGTCTGAATCTAAACGTTCATTTCTCGTTTTAATATTTCAACCAATTCTACAACTTGCTCTCTTGTGAATTGTATTGTCTGATTTACTGTTCCCTTTGCTTTTCTTTCTGAAGAACCATATGTCTGAATTTGAAATAGTTTTTCGCCAGCCACATCTGCAACAGTATATGTAGTTTCTCCGGGCTCTTGCTTTCTAATATTTCTACACTCTTTTCCCCATGATTTTACCAGCATCTCAATTCATCCTATTCTCATCGTTATGGTCTGCCACCCTGACACCCAGGACACTTTCTTAACCATACATCATGTCCGTTTGCATGATATTTATATCCACAATTCAGACACTCCATATCATAAAACCATTGCCCATTGCCAGTTCCCGGCATAGATGTCTTTCCATTGTTTCTCTGACTATTTTTATTCACATATCCTCTTTCAGTACTGTTCTTACTAGTTACTTCTCTCTTAGATTGACTATTAACCTGACAACTCGGACATTTCTTCTCGTAAATATTACTACCATTCGCATGGTACTTATGTCCACACTTCAAACACTCCATATCATAAAACCATTGTCCATAGTCCGTTCCCGGCTTCGATGTTTTTCCATTGTTTCTCTGATTATTTTTGTTGACATATCCGATCTCTGTTGTACTCATACTTTCAATTTCCTCCTTATGATAATGCATATTCTCTTTATATTCAGTAACTATATCTGTCGTACATATAATTCGTGGCTCGTTCGTCATCTTCTTTTTATTGCTCTTTTCACTACACTTCACAATAACTGTCACCAAAATTATCGCAGCTATAATCCACCAATACTTCGTAATAAATCCAATTATAAGTATCATTGCTATCGGTGCTGCAATCTGGTCCAATTTATATCGATATCGATTTTCCTGATATTTTCTATAACGTCTATATGATGAATCCATCTACTTCGCCTCCTAACTAAATCAAGAAACTATCTTTATATCTACGCAGGACATCCTCGACTTCCTTCCATATCCATACACGTACCCCGTCGTCTTCAAAGACTTTTCCATGACTTTTTGGTCCGTCAATTTTCATCTGTGAATAGTTATTTTTAAATGTCGGCATGTACAATTCTGAACGTTCTTTTTTACTACACAGCAACTCCATTGTATCCAGTGTTACCTCTCCGGTAGCCTGTTCAGCTTCAAAAAATGATCTTATAATCTTATGATTATACTGATTAGGCTTTAATGCCCAAACTGGAATTCTTTGAATTGCCTTTCCATAAAAATCTCTATCTGAATCTATGCTTGATTTCTTTGTCGTGTTTGGACTATATTCATGTGATGCTCTTTCAAATGTTTTTGCTATATATGCGCGCATACAATTTTCTACAGCATCATTCTCTTCTTCATTCGTAAGGTGCAATGCGATGCAGAACTTCTCATAAACATCATTATCCAGTGAAAATGTAATCTCTTTCTTCATTGATTCATCATTTCCTTTCCTCTTTGTATCTATATTATAATTTGTCGTTTAGTATTTGTCAATACTAATTATACTAATTACTCAGTTACTAATTTTAACAACATGAACCCGTATCTGTACTCACAGGCTGTAACTCGGAAGGTTTTCATTTCAATCACATCCATCGATCTCTTCCGTCCGGCACCCTCAGCCTAGCACAGGTGCTCCTGCTGTCAAAATATCAACATTTCTCTTAAGCTCCACACATCCCCCGAAAATACAAAAAACACTCCCCAGATTTTTCTCAGGAGTGTTCTATTCTCATATATTAAAACTCTTATTTTTATCGCTTCTTATTTCATTTTGGATTACAAATCAGTCCATTCCGTGACACATCATTCTGCAACATTTGCATAATTTTTTGCAAAATTTCTGACTAACAAGCCCTGAAGCCCTGATAAACAAGGGCTTTACTTCTCCTAGCTTTTCATCGTCGGGGAATCCTTCTTGATATTTTAAATCATTTAGATGTCTTCATTTCCTTATTTCTTGCAAGTTCTGTTTTTCTTCCAATTCATTCTTTTTTGCAATTCTTTATAAGTGGTCGTTAGTCGGTCGCTAATATTAATCTGTATCTTTTTGCTGCTTCTTTTTCTGTGCTTTGAAATAATCCCCAAGGTTAATCATTTCGGATTTCTTGAGATCCTTCGTTGCATCCGTATAAATTTGAAGTGTCGTCTCTGCATCCGCATGACCTAATATATCCTGCATCGCCTTGATATTAACTCCTGCTTCGCACATTCTTGTTGTAAACGTGTGTCGGAGGGAATGATTACTGAATTGAGGTAGTGTTACATCTTCCTTATCCTTTGTATTATCTAAGACCTCATAATTGCAATCCCTAATAATGCGTCGCAATGCTTTGTTAAGTGTTCCCTGGTGTTGCACACCACCAAACCGATTGATAAAGATAAAGTCTGTATATCCATCAACAGTAGCTTCACAAGTAATTTCGCATTCCTTTTGGTATTCTTTTTCCATTATAAAAGCTTCTTTCACCTTTGGCATCATAGGGATGGTTCTTTCTCCAGCTTTTGTCTTTGGAGTATTAACAGCAAATCCACATCTTTCTGAGCCACCTTTGTCAAAATATACAAGTGTATGATTTACACTGATTGTTTCTTCTTCCAAATCGATATCGCACCAACGCAAACCGGCTATTTCGCCGACACGCATCCCTGTCCACATCATAACAACAAAAACAGGATACCATCTATGATACTGCCTATTCTTACTTAAATACTGTTCAAACAATTCCTGCTCAGGCACAGTCAACGCCCTTCTCTTTTCAGAATCATCATTATGAGCCCTTTTTAGTTCCTTTAAGGCATTATCGGAAGGATTATAACGTAAATAGTCATCTTCAACTCCCAATCCCAGAACTTGATGCAGTACTGTATGTATATTATCAATCGTATTTGCCTTAACATGCTGTGAATCTGCCAAATGATTATAAAAGGCTCTAACATCTGATCGTTTTAAATCAACTATATGCATCTCGCCAAAATCAGGTTTCACAAACTGTGTATACATATATTTGTAATTCTGAAATGTATTATGCTTTAAACCCTTTTTTAGCTGCACCCACCTGTAATATAGATCATTAATAGTAAGATCGTTCTTGTCTGCTCTGATGCCATCTAAAGCATCTCTAAGTACATCGATCTCTTTATCCCTTAGTTCATCAAGCGATTTAGAGTAAATGGAATGTCGTTTACCTCGTTTATCTCTCCACTTATACTCATAGGTTCCATTTGTTCTTTGATGTTCTCCATCTTTTAAAACGCGTCCTTTATCATCTTTACGTCTCTCTACGGCCATAAATCCTCCTTTGGCAATAGAGGACATTTTCAGTATTATACTATACTAATTATGTCCTCTGCGTCAATTTTAAATTACGTTCAGTTTTAAACCGAATACGCTTTCTCTAAATACTCATCAAACAACTTCCGCTTAATTAACCGCTTACTTCCACACCAGATAACATAGCGACAATTTGCATCATCTGTAAGTTGTCTGAGCTTATTGATACCGATTCCAAAATAGGCAGCTGCTTCTTCAAGTGTCAAATTCGACTTTTCCCAAACCGGAACTTCTTTCTTCATAATAAAATCTTAGGCGAGGGTCCCACTACTTCAACCGTAGTAGGTACCGCCATCCTCCTTTCCTTTAAATAGTACAAAATTCTTTTTGAACATTATCTAAAAACTGTTCTATACTTATTTTGTGGAAAGATAAGTTCATCAAGTTGTCATTAAAGCTGCTATTCTGAATTGTTTGCAATTATAAGTATTCGAAAGGCTTTATATCTATTATGTGGTGACATAATAGTATTCTTTTTTGTGAGAAAACGAACTAATGCACACTCAACTTTTTTGGTTGAACCCCTTATTTTTTTATTTATTATCTGGTGAATTAGCTGTTGGACAGACAAGTTAAGATAGTTAACGTCTAAATGGATATAAGCTGTTGTATGATAAATTCCGAAGCAGATTTTTAAGAATTGCTACTATTAATTCGAAGAAGACGGCGAAAAGTGATATCGATACAAATATCTAATTAAAGAATAAAAAACCCTCCTTTAGTAGATTTGGTTATTTACCTTATCTGTTTGTGGTGGATAATATCATGAGGTTGGAGTGTCAATTATTTTAAGCTTCTCAAAATAATTCACTAAAGGAGCTTGAGTTTATTTAAAAATCCAGTTAACAATACACATTTCATTGAAATCCTGAATGAGCGCGTATCATTAAAACGTAAGTTTACCCACACCCCCTTCTCCTTAGTCACATACGCCTTACATCAAACCTACTCTAATCTTTCTAAAGTATCTTCATGTGAACGCCCATGACAATTCTTTCCATCACTTATTACAGACATGTCTGCAAAATCTATCCGAGAGGGTAAAGATAAGTCCGGTTTGATTGTAAGATGGCGACTGAATAAACATCTTACGATATCAACTCCAGTAACTCCAGTAAAACTAGAATGTTTTGACCCATGACGTACAACCTTCATTAGGGTCATGACAATGATACAATCCGACTATTATCACGGTATTCTCTTAACGATGAACACGGACACGATGCTAACAATATGCACCATGTCCGTGTCTAATAAAACTTATTATATTAATTCTACTATCAACATTGCATGATCTGGATAACCTATTAAAAATTCTTTATTATCCTCCGCATTAATATTTTTTCCTTCTTTTATATACCCGTTTTCCCTTGTTACAAACTTCCAATCATAATCAGCTTTTTCTATACGAGCACCCAGGTATATTAAATGGTCAAGTAAGCTTTTCGCACCATCTTCATGTACAAAGGACCATTTTATATAATCACCATTTCTTCTAATATAAGAATCACTTACACCATCATATGCTGGACAGCAGATATCAAAGCCTTGTGTTTCAAGCGTATCACTCATTGTCCCTTCAATTTCAGTTGTCTTCCATAGAACTCTTGGAAAAGCATTATAATCTCCTGCGCATATTATTTTACTTTTTGGATTTAGTGAAAGTAAGTGCTGATAAATTGCTTGCAACTGAGTTGTTACTCCTTCACTTTTTTTATCAAAACCAACTCTATTTCTAACACCTATTACAGAATAATGGCTATTCATATAATTAAAATCTACTTGCAAAAAATTAGGTCTTTCATATTCAGTATTCATATCAGCTATTATTTTAATAGAGTTATAATCTAGTCCATTAACTTTTTTTCTAAGTCCAATAAGTATACCATTTTGACCTGATACATAAGGAGATGCAAACAGTTCATATTCTACTTCTACAAGACTCTTAAAGCAGTGCCATCCAGCTGTTAATACAAATTCATTTAGTATGATTAGATCTGCTTCTCTATTCAACACCTCTGAAGCAACAAATGGTGGAATGGCATCGTGTATTATCAGACCTTCTTTACCATAGTTAGAACTTGCTTCTACAAGCCTATGCTGCCCCTCAATATTTTCTTCAGTGATAGGCAAGTATTCGTGTTCATTTTTTTTACTTTTCACTTCCGCATCATTGTTCATACCAAGTTTAAGAACCTTATTTATACACCAATATGTCGTTGCACCATTTATAGGTTCAACGCCATTCTGTTTAAGATATTCTTTTAGCAAACCAAGCTGCTTACCGTCTGGAATATCGCCAGAAAGTGTCACCATAATGTGAGGTTGTGGTCTTCTTGCATCTTCATTAGCGTTTAAAACGGTATAATCAACGCCATTTATATTTATTGCTTTCAATTTAAATTATTCCTCCGTTACATTTCCGTTCATTATTTCATTTCACCGAGAATGAATTTCATGCCTAGTTCCTTACTACTTCAATGAAAATATTGTAAACTATTTGATTTCAATTTACAATACAACCACAACAAACTATACCCGCAACTCAATAATCTCAACCCTAACTTATATTTTTATGTTCCCAGCCATACAAGTAGGGTAAAAAAATAAGGCTTCCAGCAATCAGTAATTGTTACCGAAAATCTGGGAACCTTTGATTCAAGCCATTTAAGGCATATTTATTTATCTTTTCGTGACATCAATACCATTGTCTCAACGTGTACGTTCTAGGGGAACATATCTTTCCACTCTCTTTTACCTATAGTTAATACGGAAACGATCTGGCTGCAACATTTGCTTTTCTTTCACCAGAAAAATCTCCCCGTCAACCTTAATAATATTATATAGGACATACTTTCATCTGGATATATGCTCACTAATTATTCATCATAATATTTATTTTCTGCACTTTATATAATTAATAATCTATAAAAACACTATTTTTATCATCTTTAATAGAGTCTATAGCCTGTATTGCCATATTCAGAAAATAATCGTAAAATCCGGACGGGTGTAAATTTAGTTTATAGTGCTTAATTATTAAATCCAATGCATCATGTAAACGGCAAGTATTTTCCAGCAAAAAAAGGCATTTATTTTCCGGCATTTTCCGGCAAATAAAATCCAGCACTTTTGCTTATATTATCCCGCGGATTGCTCCGCGGGTTGTTTTGTTTATTGGAAGGGAAGATCTTCGCCCTCCGCTAAAATAAGAGGTTCCAGACCGTAAGACATATCATTCTGTGGCAGTGATACATCCTCATCGTCCCAGCCATAATACGAAAGTGCAAACCGCCTGACTTCTTCTGGTGCCATCCCTTTCGTATGCTGGCGGATGTATTCGTCATCACGCCATTCTGTCAGGAACTCCACTGGTACCTGACCGTCATAAAAAGCTCCCGACATGTTTTCATATACACTGTGCCCATCCTTTACCCACTCCCGTACGGCACGTAATTCTTTCTTGGTCATAGGCATTATTTTTATATATTCTTCCAACTGAGTTGTCAAAAGTTCCTGCAACTCCAGGGATATATGCTTATTGAACTTCATCTGCTGCGCCTCCATCTTTTAAATATGATTTTCGATTTTCAAGCCGATAGCTTTTACCTGACATCTGTATCCGATCGCACCGGTAAGAAAGGCGGTCAAGTATGGCTGTTGCAAGGGCTGCATCATCCAGAAACTCTGCCCATTCTTCAAATCCCTTGTTGGTCGTTATTACAACAGATGTCTGTTCCTGAAGTTCTGAAATTAGCTGGAAGAACAGGTTTCCCTCCGTTGCGGTGATTGGAAGATAACCGACCTCATCGATCACCAGAAGGTTTGATTTATGAATTCGGTTCATTTTTGCACTGCTACGGCGGTCAATCTCTGACATACGCAAGCACTGCATTAGGGACTGCATTGTCGTATAGCTCGTCCGATATCCCTCTTCACAGGCATGATAAGCAAGTGCTATTGCAAGATGAGTCTTGCCAACGCCGGGAGGACCGGAAAGTACAAGATTATACAAGCCGTCAATCCAGGTCAATTCCGACAGTTGGTTCAATTGCTTTTTCGTAACGGACTGGCTAAAATTCAAATCGAAGTCCTTCAGGTACTTTGGATATGGGAATCCGGCCTCCTTGATTCGCTTTTCCTTTGCTTTGTCTTGGCGATAACGTATCTCACTTCTAAGGACATTCTGCATAAATGCAACATAGCTTGTTTCCTCTGTTTCGGCTGAATGAATCAGCTTTTCAAGTTCATTTTTTGTATGTACCAATCCCAGCGTTGTAGCATAGGATCTGATTTCTTGTAGATTATCCATTTACAACACTCCTTCCCATTGCCTGCTCATATACGCTCAAATCCCTTATTTCCGGTTTGTTTCCGCGATACTTGGATGGAAGTGCTGTTAAGTTTTCTTTCTTTTTTGGTTCCGCTTTCAACTGATCAAGATAGATAATACTGGATTTTAAATCTCCGGCAGAATAAAGCTCCTTTTCGGAGCAGTAGTGCAGTCCTTTGATCAGCAGTTCTTTATTCCAGTCTTCAAATAGCTTTCTGATTACCCCAAGCTGATCTCTGTAATAGCGTGGCTTCTCCTGATGAATGCGCTTTAAGAATGGAGTCACCAGTTCATCGTCTTGAAATAGCTGACGTAGCAATTGCTCCTGCTCCAACAATGACTTGCTTTTATCTCTTTCATCCCGTTTCTGTCCGATTAGCTTTCCTTTCTCATGGCAGAGAAGGTGGGTCGCATATATTTCTCCGGTCAGCGTATCCGTGATGGTAACGACGTCATCCGTTGTCACCATAAACACCTTTTTCCCAGCCGCATAAGTTCCCTTGGGAACGCGATAGCGGTTTCCTTTATACAAGTTGGAGTATAATTATTATTGGCAAAAGGAATAAAAAATAGGAAGTAGATAAAAATCTACTTCCCAATCATACAGTTTTTCTTTTATAATGTTTAACGACGAAGAAAAACACGAAAGAGGGCTGTAT
>JBASOB010000247.1:0-5061 GCA_049657865.1 Mobilitalea sp. | reverse complement strand
GAGTCATTGTTATGTTATTCCTTATCTATACATCGAATAGCTACAAATTAGTTGAATTCAGAGCATTTAAAGAAAAGTTGGAAAGAGCAAAAGCAATGCGTACTTTAAAGACGCATTAAGACTATCTATCATAAAAAATAGGAACAATCCCACAGATATTTCAAAATACGAAGTATGTGTGGGACTTTCTTATATATTGCTATTGAAAGTAATTGAAGTATGTATGTGTGGGACTCTCTTATATATTGCTATTGGGAGCAATCGAAGTATATTTTTGCGATTCGTGATAAATTGAAATAAATAATAAAATAAGAATATAAAAGCGAGGTAGAGGAATGAAGACAGAGGAGATTAACATTAGAGATCCCTATATATTAGAATATCAAGGGAAATATTATTTGTACGGAACAAGAAGTAGTACGGCATGGGGATTGGCAGATGGATTTGATTGCTATGTCAGTGAGGATCTCAAAAACTGGAGTGAACCGATTGAAATATTCCACAAATATCAAGGATTTTGGGCTGATAGAAACTACTGGGCTCCGGAGTGCCACTATTATGAGGGCGAATTTTACTTATTTGCTTCTTTTAAGGCAGAGGGAAGACATTTAGGGATACAGATATTGAAATCATCAGATCCAACCGGACCCTTTACTACTCACAGTGATGGACCGGTTACGCCTCTTGACTGGGAATGCTTGGATGGAACCTTATACCTGGATTTAGATGGAATTCCACATCTGATATTCAGCCATTCTTTTTCACAGCATCCAAACGGAGCGATGTGTGAATTGGAACTGACCAGTGACTTAAGTGCGGCGTCAGGAAGTCCTAAATTGCTCTTCGAAGCAACGGATGCAGCGTGGGCAATACCGTTTCCGTATGGTGAGATAGAATTCGGTATCAAGGGTGACATGTATTTTTCGGATGGTCCCTTTCTGCATCGGTTGAATTCAGGGCGATTAGCTTTACTTTGGTCAAGCTGGAGCAAGAATGGTTATGCGATGGGAATTGCATATTCAGATAATGATGAAATTAATGGCAAATGGCTCCATGAAGAAACCCCTATTTACGGGAAAGACGGGGGACATGGCATGATCTTCAATACACCCGAGGAAAAGCTGATGTTAACCCTGCACTATCCTAATGAGAAAACACAGGAAAAACCTATCTTCATAGAACTGGAAGAAAAAAATGATTGCTTGGTGATGAAAAAATAAAAAGGTATTGCATAAAAACATAATAGTAATGAATTTGTTTGGGATTAGTAAAATCACCGTACCTAAATCAAAGAGTATACACAAAATAAAAAGAAGATTAAATTTTTCTTGCATAATTGGGAATAATGGGATAGAGTAAAAAACATGTAAATAATACAATAAGCACAGCTATAAAGATGGTAAATAGCACAATAATGAACAAAACAGCAGGGATATCGAAGAAAATATTGTTTGGAGGGGCTAGTTATGAGCAGTGGAGTACTAGAGGGATTATTACAGACATTACCATTAGTGTCAGAAATAGTAGGAAAAGATATGCAGTTATCTCTTTGCAGCCGGACGAAAGTACTTGGAGTATGGCAAGCAAAATCATTTAATTTACCAGGAGCTCAAAGCGGAGTCGAATTATCATGGGATAATCCTTCTCATCGGAATATGATCGATGCTATGAATACTGGGAAAACAAATGTCAGTATTCTGCCCAAAGAGATTCTAGGGGAACCGATTAAGGGTATTTTGACACCGATTTTTGATGGTGGTGAAGTGGTGGGTGTCGTTGCATGTGCAACTTCATTGAAAGAAAAAGAAAATATTCTGATTTCTACACAGAATTTATTTTCTAACCTTACACAAACACAGAATGCAGTCGAAGAAATTGCAGGCGGATCGGTTAGTCTTGCTGAGAAATTGAGTAATATCATGAGTGCATCCGAAATGGTGAATATGCAGGTTGGAAAAGCGGTTCAGTGTATTTCTGCGATTCAGTCCAATGTATCGAGGTCGAATATACTTGCTTTGAATGGTTCAATTGAAGCAGCCAGAGTTGGCGAAGCAGGCAGAGGATTTGCAGTCGTAGCAAAAGAAATGGCTAATTTCTCGAGAGTAAGCGGAGAATCGGCTAGGTTAATAAATGAGTCATTGAAAGAAGTATCGGATTCTGTTAAGATAATCACAAAAGAAGTGAATGAGGTAAATGATGTTGCAACACTTCAGGCTGCTACTACCGAGGAAATTACGGCTACCCTGAATGATATTACAAATCAAGCTTCTATCCTAGTAAAATATAACCAAAAAGTTAATTCGTAAATGTAATAATCCGTGAACCAGACTAATAAATTGTGCGATTATGGAGGACGAAAACTCATATGTATACACTTGTATCAGATAAGGATGAAGAAATTAATCTACATGAATTATTTGGTGATATAAATGAAGATTTAAGTCCTCGAAATCTACAGGATTTAGTTGAGATTAATACGGAAGAATATGATTATTCTGAGCAGGATCTGTATGAAATCTTTGTAAATTCCGGAATAGAATATACCGGTAAATTTTATATGGGACTGTGCTACGGAGTAATTATTGACGAAGATAGAATGAGAAGTATGTCCTATGAGAAGTATTTATATCTGAAATTTTCAATATATAAGAAAATTAAAGAAATATTTCACTTATCAAGAACCGGCTTTGTTGTAAAAAAGGAAGATAGCTGCTGTAGTCTGATAGCCGTTATTCCAGAAAAAGACAGGGATGACTTCCTGGAGAAATTTGTAATGAAATCTAAAACGGAAATTAAAGAAGCTTACGGATTTGACTTAAATATTGGTGTCGGTATGTTAATCAGTAATACGAGCCAATTAATAATTACATATGAAACCGCAAAATATGCTTATGATCTATTCTTTTTTGAAGAAAAAGATATTATAGAGTTTAAGAATATCAGTAAAGTACAAAGCCTCTCATTTGATGCGTATGAACCGTTATTAGAGGAAGTATATAATTCAGTTGTTGCGAAAGATAAGAATGTATATGAAAAAATTGAAAATGTACTGCAGGCAATCGAGAATATTCACTATGGCAATAAGTATGCAGTAATTAACCGATGTATAATGTTTATCGGAGAATTGGGTAAGAAATTAAAAGATCTGAATCCTAAGGCTGCAAATTGGAGGATCAAGCAGGAAGAAACCCAGGAGTTATTAAGATATCAGAATACTTATAAAGCGGTGAAAGAAATAATCATAGATTTTTATGAACATTTGATGCCAGTAATCTATCATAGCGTAGAGCAGGGGAATATACATGAAATCATGCGAATCAAAGACTATATTAAAAAGAATTATATGCATGATATTTCTATCAAAGAGCTGTCGCTCCTAATGTATCTTAGTCCTAGCTATTTCAGCACTGCGTTCAAGAATGCGACCGGTAAAAACTTTAAAGCTTATTTGACGGAAATCCGTATGGAGGAAGCACTAAAATTAGTACTTCGTACGAATATGAAGACATATGAGATAGCAGAGGCAGTTGGTTATAATAATGTTCGTATTTTTGTGGATGCATATAAAAGTACTTATAAAATGAGTCCTTTGGAATACAGAAAAGTTCATGCCAATGAATTATGGCAAAAGCATAAGGTTAAACAATTCGAATTAGAATAATGTGTGGCAGAGTTTGTATTCAGCAAAAGTGTAATGTATAATATTGACGATTACTTAAAGCAATAAAGCCAGCATAATAAATATAAACCAGTACATGAAATTAAAATAATGAACATAAAAGGAACCTATCGAATGGACGCTTAAAAAGTCCATTCCAGTAGGTTCTTTTTTGTTGCTATAAAACAGAGATAATAAGTTACGCGATAAATAAGCAGAAAATTGTGCTAGATTACAACAAATAACAAGTAACATGAAAAAAATATAGATAAAATAACATAAAAAGAAGAGGCGGCACACTAAAAAATTACTTTATATCTAAATATATGATGCGAATCAAGAAAAAGATAACATTATTCACTAAAAATGTCATTTATTAAAAAAAATGAATATGGAATAATAGAAAAGAAATTAAGTAGTAATCATATGAGAAAGGAGGTAGACATAAATGGTCAAAATCAAGGCAAAAGAAATAAATAAACCCAATCGTCTTCCATCAACATTATCTGTTAAAACAGAAGATATCCTTAAGGCAATTAATGCACTAGCCAATCCTGGTAATCCACCAATCAATTGGTTTGAGGGATACTCAGATGCAAAAGCAGCAGTCTGTATAAAAGATGGCAAACACTTACAGCTGGAATCCAACCATGAAATTATATTTGGAGGAGATATTTCAGATACGGAGATAACGGATCTAAAAGTAGTTGCATATAATGGCAATGAGGGCGGTGTCTATGTGGAGGGAGGAAAATCCAGAGTCACAGTAGACGGAGCAGTAATTAGTCTTAGTGGACCGGGTAAAGGAGTAGGCGGTCCTGGAACTGGAGCAGCCGTCAAACATCAGGGAGATCTGACCTTAAAGAATGTTATCATCGATTCCTCAGGTAAGAGCCGCTTCTGTACAGTTGCTGAGCAGCACAGCACACTTCGTGTGTACGACTCTGTACTTATCTCACATGGCGTTCCTTACGGGGAAGGGATTGATAGTCCGCAAGGATTAATGGCAACTCCGCCACCTCCACTTGAAATCGGAGGTAATAGCCGCACACATTGTACGATGAGCAATTCTTTCAGTTATTTTTATAACAGTAAAATAATCTGTGATGGATGGGCAGCCTTATCAACGGAAACGGCAGAAGGATTTGTATATCTTGAAGCGAATGATTGTGACGTGATCGTAACTAAGAAGGGTTATGGCGCTTATGCAGATCCCGACTGTCATGATTTCTTTAACCGATGTAATTTCGATATAGATGGCATGGCTGCTATTATTGCTGGCGAAGGAGATATGACTTATACGGATTGTACGGCAAAATGTGCTTCTTATTTCTGTCTGATGCATTGTGTCATGGGTGTTCCGGAAGAAGTCGGGACACTGAAGGTTGAGGGTGGTGCAATCC
>JBASOB010000246.1:0-7037 GCA_049657865.1 Mobilitalea sp. | reverse complement strand
ATTATGAGCAGGCACTCCTTCTGAAAGCAGTTTCAAAGATTGATATCCCAAATGCTGTCGAAGAAATCCGCATCGCTCCGATTTTGCATACAAAAGTCTGTGAAACCCCTAAAATGCAGACGATTGTGGAGGAAATCTTAAAAATAATCTAATTGTGACAAATGCATGACATAAAATTGACACAGACAAGGTGCATATTATAGTCATAGTCATTGTAATTGTCAGGAACTACATGAATAGCAGAGATAACAGATGAGGTCACATCCTATTCTACAGCTGTTAATGATACTTATTCATGTGGCAAATGCGAGGAGCAGGGGGAATCCCCGGATTGCTTTTTGACTAAGATATAATCCGCCCAGCATTGATTTTTACGGCAATTCAGGAAAGTTGTCAATTGGAAATAAATCCATATTACATGGATAAAAGACTTGACCTTTTTTTTCTTTATTGTTATAATCATCTTGTTGTTGGTTGATTATATTATGGCGTTACCATTTCTATGTTTTATGGGGTTAACAAACCTTATGGAATTAGCAAAGGAACGCATGGTATAAAACCAAACCATATATTTTAAGGAGGAAGTAAGAATATGAAGAAGAACATTTTTAAGAAGTTGTCCTTCGTTATGGCATTAGCGATGATCGTTACTACACTCGCTCCTGCTACCGGAGCTTTTGCTGCTACTGCACCTAAGCTTAACGCTACCAAGAAGTATTTACATCTTGATAAAGACGGATTTAACGAATTTGACTTCAACATCAAGAACAAACAAGCAGGTTGGTCCTATGATTGGACATCCGCAAACGCTAAAGTTGCATCAGTTGATGATGCTAACGGCGTAGCAACAGCAGAAGGTGTTGGCACAACTACAGTTAAGGTTGTTATTAAAGACAAGAACAATGAGAAAGTTAAAACACTTTCCGCAACAGTTGTTGTTAGAGATAACATCTCAACAGTAAAGATTGTTAACCCTGATACAGACAGCAAAGTTAATGTTGGTGATGAAGTTAACTTTAACAGATCTTTCGTAACAGCTTCAACTTCAACAACAAAGACATCTTCAATCACCAGATGGACTTTAGAGCCTACAACTGGAGCAACAATCGCAGCAAACGGTACATTCGTAGCAACAGTTCCTGGCGAATATACAGTTAAAGCAACAGCATTCCAGTCAAAAGCAAAATATGCTAGCTGGTTAGCTGATAGCACAACTTATGCAGCTTATGCATTAGCTACAGACTCTGTAAAGATTACAGTAGTAGCTTCTATGGTTTCTGCTAAACAGGTTGACAGAAATACATTTACAGTAACATTTGATTCAGCTATTACTAAAGCTGATGCAACTAAGAATCTTACAGTTGCTCAGTTAATCTCTGGAACAAAGGTTAACGCTTTAATCTCAGATGTTACAATGTCTGCAGATGGCAAAACAGCAACAGTTGACACTTATGTTAATTTCACCGCTGGTGGAACATATGTTGTTGATTACACAGGAATGGCATCAGTACAATTTGTTGCTGCTACTGTTGCAGCAACTGATGTAACAGAAGTTAAGATTACAACAGCTACTGTTCAAGTGGGCGTTGCTACAGATGTTGTAGTTGCTCTATTAAACAAAGATGGTGTAAATCTCAACAGTCCTATTGATCCTACATTAGCAGCAAGATTAACCTATTCAAACGGAAATAATGTTGCTTCTTATAATAATGGAAAGAATCTTACCATGTTCACAGTAGGTGCGACTACTACATTTGCAGCTACGTATCATACATATAACTATGATACAACAACAGGAACAGAAATTGGTAATATTACTGCTAGCGCAGTTATTGCTTGTGTTGAAAAATCAACAATTGCTGTTGGTTCTGTTGATTCATATACAGTAACATCCTCTCTTACACCAGACTGGAAGAATGTTGCACATAGTGTTGCAGCAGAAGACGGAACACTTAATTTATTTGTTAAATTAAAAGGTTTAAAGGCTGATGGTACTACAACGTTATATACTACTAATTATGCACTTACAGGTGGTGATACAGATACAACAGTACACGGTACACTTGCTTGGACTTATGCATCTTCTAACACAAGTTCAGTAATCGTTGATGCTTCTGGCCGCGTTTATCCAGTTGCAGAAGGCTCATCAGTTATTGTAATTACTTACAATGAAGTTGTAGTTGGAACAGCAACAGTAACAGTTTCAGGAGCAAGAAAAGTTGCAACTGTAACATTAGACAGCCAAAGCTTTATGTTATCAACTGTTGCAGCTGCAAAGGATTCTAAAACAGTTACTTTAACTGTTAAAGATCAATTAGCAACTACACGCCCAACAACTAAATATACAACAAAAGTAGAAGCTAACGGTTTAGCACCAGCTATTGCTTCAACAAATGGTACTAACGAAGTTTACTTTGGTAAAGCTGGAACAGCTGAAGAAACAGCACTTCGTGCTGCTACTGCAGGAACATATTCTTACACAGTTACAGTTACCGATACAACAAATTCAGCTACATTTGTTAAGTATATTACCGTTACTATTCAGGCATCAACAAATTTGGTTCCAACTTATTATAGAGTTGAAGCAAGCACAAATGCTGTTGATATGAATATTGCTACTTCAGATCTTACTTATGTAAAAGATGTAACATTCTCCATATTTGCTTACAATTCAAGTAATGTCAAAATCGCTAAATTAGATCCTACACCAGTAACAGGATCAGGATATACTATCAAAGTTCTTAATCCTAGTTCAGATAAAGTTGATGCTGCTATTGATATTGCAACAACAACTACTGATGTAACATTGCATTTAGTTACACTTACTCCAGCAGGAATTATTGCTAAGAAGGCTGTTGGAACATATGTAGTTCAAATATTAACTGGAACATCAGTTGTTGGTTCTACTTATGTAACTGTAACTGATACTCAGGTACTTCCAGTATTAACAATTAACAAGACATATACAACTGTAAAGACTTCTACTCTTGCTGCTATTCAGGATTGTTTAGGAGTAACAGTACGTGGAGATTCCGAGACCATTGACGGTTACCTTGCAACTGGAGATACAGGCACATCAGTATTTGTTAAAGAAATTTACGTTTCAGAAACACTTGGTACTGCAACTATTAAGTACACAGTAGCAGTTAACAGAACAATTGATTATGCTCGTTAGTCTTTAGGACGAAAAGTACATAATTAAAATTAAAGATCCATCATAGGAAACTATGGTGGATCTTTTTTGGGCTGTGCCAAGCATAGACGCAATCTAATGGGTGTAAGTCTCGAGAGTGGATTAGTAGCGCTATGTATATAGCAAAGAATATGGAGGTATTAAGAATAAAAAGAAAATCAAAAAAACAAATAAAATCATTGTAAGCGCACAATTATCCAGTTGGTTTTCAGATATATGTTTTTGTAAAAAATGGCTCTAGACATTATTAAAGTTTGGAGTCATTTGCTTTAGTCTTAAATTTATATATGGAGATGTTCCTATATATAATATACTCTTAAAAAGCCGATGAGTGGAGGCGAATCATTATGAATTGTCAAAACAGTGGTTTAACAAGTCAGCAATACTATGAAGAGAATGATATTAACATCCATACCTATTACTACTGGATGCGAAGATAAAGAAATATGGCTTATGCAATTCAGGGAAAGATTCGGATGCCTCAGGCTAGCCCACCTCAGGAAATTGTTCCTTTCACTTTTTATAATGAAGAGAGTAACCTTCTTAAATTTGATCAATCGACTATGGCCGTAATCCGCCACCTGAACTCCATCACCGTGGAAATCAGAAACGGTGCAAGTAATCTAACCACAATGCCATACAGGCTTTGAAACTGTGTTAGCCAATCTTAATAATGTAGGCAAAATCTATATCGTTTGTGGGGCAATGGATATGTGCAAGTCAGTGGATGGAGTTGCTAGCATCGTTTTGAGGAACTTCTGTCTTGATACGTTTTCTGATAGTCTTTTCTTGCTTTGTGGTAATAAGAAGAATCGACAAAAACATTGCATTGTTAAGGTGATTCTTATACCCTTTTTATACAAACGACTTGAAGACGGCAGCTTCTAGCGACCGAAGATAGCATCGGAAGTTCGGGACATCACATGGCGGGAATTTTAAGTGGCTAATGGAGTGACTTTCTATCGAACAACCTCGTGTCTAAAGGAAGTAAAATCCGGAGAATTTTCCTCTCTAATAGTACAGCAGAAAATAGTATTAGCCCTTTAACAAACGGAAAGTAGAATTGGGAGTTTGCAGCCAGTGCTAAGGGTGCAGTTGCTTGTGCAACCGTATATAGCCTTGTGTAGACAACTACAGCAAATGACTTGTCTATAAATATCTAGAGCATATTCTCTTATACATGCCTGAAATAGATTACAAAAAGTATTTGGAATGTTTAAATGAATTCGTTCCATGGTCACAAGAAGCACAGCAATTCTGTAAAAATAAACAAACTAACAGTTAGAGACGTTTGCGCTAACTGGTTGGCCTGAACTTTTGGACACTAGAGCCGTTCAGTCTAGTGTTTTTGTTATTACCCTTTATATAATTGTGTATTTACAAAAAGACTAACAAACAATAAAAAATAGAACATTTCATCTGCTATATCAATGGAAACGTTCTATTTTTTATCTGATGATATTGACTATACAAGGAGTGTTTCGGTATTACAGTCTACTATATTCCTCATGTCAACATATTATTCTTGAATTTCACTTGATACCTTTGCTGCTTTTGCTAAAGCGTCTTCTTCCATAATGAATGGCTTTGTTTTGGCATTTACGGCAATTCCGAGACCAATCAGAACCCAGAAGACAGGAGCTACGGTGATAGTGGAATCATTTGCTATATTACATATCATATAACCGAAGGTTCCTACTAATATCGCGATACCTACTTGTGAATAGTAACTCGTAAAACGTCCTTTCCTATATAGTCGAATACTAGATATAAAATACATACCATAGAATATTAAGAAAGCGAGCAGGGATACTACACCGGTTTGGACTGCTGTCTGCAAGTACATATTATGAGGCTTTGTGACCAACTGACCAGTCATTCCGACATTGTATGCGGCTACATAATCGCTTTGAGGAAATACAAGGGAATAGGTATCAGCGCCGGAACCAAGAAGCATATAGTCTTTCAGAAGAGGTAATGTCTTCGCCCATAAGTAACCACGAGAAGATGCATAATTTTCATAGCCGGTAAAGATAGCGGAAGGAGCTGTAACAATCTTATCTAGCCTCATATATTGATTGAAATAGTAATAAGTGCCGTCATCGGTTTGATTTGTGAAGCTCCATTCATATCCATCGATTGTCACAGAAAAGCCAACTGTATTGGTGTCGGTCAAAAGAAAAGGATATATGGAAAAGCCAGGGAAACGTGCATCCTGAATGGTACAGGCTCCATTCTCGGTCGGACTATATTCAGCTAGTATCGCTTGATCATTATCATCTTTAAGATCATATGTATAGAGGCCTTGTTCATCGGTAAGGAATTTAATTTTCATTGTATTGCCTAAATACGTAATCGCTACATCATCATCATTGGTTTGAATTTCGGTTAATGCATACTCTGTCTTTTGGATATTTACAAGTTTACTAAAGGCAGTACCGATTATATTGCCTTTGATACCATTGAAAATAAGTACGGCTATTATTATAAGTGAAATTATAGGTGCGACAATGCGTATATATTTTAAGATATAACGTCTTAATAAAAATAATGCTAATAAAATTCCGATACTGATACCGATTAAACCGGATGCAGATTTTGAACCGATTAAACTGATAATTAAGACTAAGAAAGCAATACAATAAATTATAATAAGTTTTGGTTTTTTAGTAAATAACATCAAGATAAGTGGAACAGGTGCAACAAGTGCGACATATGATCCGACATAGTTGGGATTAAATAACGTCAAATAGATATTACTATTTGCAAAGGTAAAAGTAAAATCTTGCATCGAATCCCAATAAATACGTGGAGTCACTAATCGCCAGCCAAAATCAGTAGAGAAGAAATCATGATTTGCTACTTGAGTAAGACCGATACAGCCTAAAATAATAGCACAGAATAGTAAACCATTAATGATTAATCGAATATCCTGCTCTGTATGAACAAATAAATAAATATAATATACTACCAACATATATCCAAGTAGAGCAAATAATGATTCGTGTTGTTCGAAATTACCAGTAAAGGAATACATTCTGTACTGAGATATTACAGAAGAAATAATTGCCAACAGTGCATATATTGCAAGGGGAGCAAAGATAGGAATGAAATTCAGCAGTTTTTTATTTTGATATGCCCTGAGTGCTATTATAAGTACCATGATGCCTGATATGATAAGAAAGAATATCTGTTTATAATATAAAAAAAAGTCAAAATATTCATTTGTCTCCGTAAACCATGGATATGCATTTAATGGAGTTGTATAGGGAGTTAATCGCATAATCAACGGAAGAACCGCCACAATAAACAGGATTGGAAATAAGTTCATTTTATTAGGTGGAGCAATAGCGACTTTGCTTTTGCTGCTTGTGGTGTATTTGGAGGAATTCCTATTTGTATTTGGTGGCTTCTTTGATGGATTGATCTTTTTGCTAGGGGAATTCTTTGAAGAATTATTTTTGATTATTAAGGAACTATTTAAAGTATTATTCTTACTTTCGGGTGGATTCTTTGCAGCATTATTATTTTTATTTGATGATGATTTTGATGCATTATTAATAATATTATTATCGGTCATAATAGATCTCCCTCGTTTTTATTATTTCATATTCTTATAAATTATACACTAGATTACATTTTACTACAATAATTTATATGAAATAGTGTATAGTGGATTGAAACAAAAACTTTATTCCATTTAGCAATGTTTAATGAGCTCTGAGACAAAAATATTCCATTTAAGGATAATGAACTTTGAAATAAAACAGTCTCTTTGATAATGCATATTGAGCCTTGGAATAAAGCTATCTTGGCGTCGGAAATAAGAAATACTACTTTAAGT
>JBASOB010000245.1:0-2054 GCA_049657865.1 Mobilitalea sp. | reverse complement strand
TTTCTACCTCGCCCGTCTTTCGCCCCTGTAAAACTTCATCTATTTGATTCCTTTCCTTTTTCCCTGAGCTCTCATTCTCCAGGTTTAAAATCAAATTGACCTCTTTTCCCAAAGCGTCTTCCGCTCGCCAACCAGTAAGTATCTCTGCTACAGAATTAATTAGTGTAATTTTTTTATTTTGATCCGTTGTAATCACAGCATCTCCAATAGAAAGCAATGTAATTCTTAGCTGTTCTTTTTCATAATACAACTCTTGTTCAGCAAGCTTTTTCTTTGTAATATCTTCAAAAACACCAAGAAGTCCAAAAACCTTTCCATTTGCATCACGTAGCGGCACTTTTGTCGTTCTAATCCAGTCCTGGTTACCGTTCGATGTTATATGCAACTCTTCTATATTTATCTTTCCAATACCAGTTTTCATGATTTCAGCATCGTCAGTTCTATATTTCTCAGTTTGTTCACTGGAGGGTGTGCTATAGTCATTTTTTCCCATAAGCTCCTCTGGCGAATTGATACCGGCTTCTTCTGTAAAAAACTGATTGCAGCCTAGGAAGTTGGAATTCAAGTCTTTCCAAAAAATAGGCATCGGAATTGTATCGAGAACTTTTTGTAATAGTTCGTTGGACAGAACTAATCTATTCCTGTTTTGTCTTGATTGTTCTCTAAAATTATTAATAATGACGGAGATAATAATGGCGGTTATCGGAATAAGAACTCCCGGTAGCGCATAAAGCATTCCACTCTTTACTACTTTTAAAAACGCAGCAATGACAGATATTCCACAAAGTATAATCCCGACCCAATGGCTTTTCTTTATTGGATTTAACGTAATAAGTATAACTGCTAATACCTGGCCTTGTGCTAAGATTCCTGCCAATGTATATTTATTTATATCATAGAAATATTCTTTCTTTTGTGACATTATATAAAATAATAATATATTTAAAAACAGATAGAAAACAATACATAAAAATAAAAAAGCCCAATGGAGTGGTTTGGGTTTCTCTGATCTTTTTTTTGTCAAAATATAATCTCTGCTCATATTTTTCATTCTATTGTTCTTCCCCTCAAGAAAATTTAGCCAAAATTCCAAATGTATTATTAATTGCGTTCACAAGTGCTATTATACAAAAAAATAAATCTTTACTTATATTGTAACATTATTAAGCATCACCTTTCAATCATTTTCGACAAATCATCAATTGCAGCTTTCATCAGTGTCGGGAAATTATACCAATACACAGGCTTTCTGCTTTTTTTGCAAATACATTTGCCATCTCCGTACTGTTACTATTCTTTCTTGCACTAGTTGTAAGAATAAAGCACTTTCTTTTCCATGATTTTTATCTCCATCTTCTATTTAATTATTCCTATATTCTGTTTCTATTTGATTTCATATGATCGACCTGTTTGATACTTCCAATAGCTTTAACAACAATACTTCCAGAATCCAAAAGTGCCTAACGTATGATATTCAATTTTCTTTACCTCATTTACTATTCTAATTATTGTAAACACATCGTTTTCCATGCATTTGAAAGCAACCATCACACGAAACGTAATGTGATATGATATATGCGCCTAATTCCCCTCATAATCTCTTATTTTCCAGAAAATTTCTCTATGTCTCCAGAAGTAATAAAAAAAGACAGCTATACACCTTGTTACTGGTCTATAACTGCCCTAATGTTGTGTGAATATGTTTATTAACTGATATCTTTAGAATATTCTATCCATTTTTTATTGATTTTGTACAAATTCCCCAAATAAATGGTATCGATTTTCTCCATCTCTAATAGCATCTTTACATGCCTGATCTATCTCTTCTACATGTTCTCTGATTACTTCATACACATGTTCTCCATGTTTCTCAATATATTCAGAACCTAAGATCTTAAGTATTTTTGCAGTACCCAAGCTTTTACGATATGGTCGATTTTCTGAAAGTGCCGTATAAATGTCGGCATACGCAATCACATCCATCTCTTCTGTTAATCCCTCTAACAAGTTCAACGGATAACCACTTCCATCATGATTTTCATGATGCTTATATG
>JBASOB010000244.1:0-2021 GCA_049657865.1 Mobilitalea sp. | reverse complement strand
GTTGTTTCATCTTCCGTTACAATATTTTGGATTGATCCGCCAAGTGCGGTTTCAATGGCTGTCTCATATGTCTTTTCAACTTTAACGATATCAGCGACAACGCCTACGATACCTGGCATGTGAGGTTTTCTTTCCATTACCTTCTTAATACTGATTCCATAACCCTCATAACGTTCCGTCAGATTCATCAAAGATTCCAAACGTGATTTTTCGCCAAGATAGCGACCTTGAATCGTATTATATTCAGTATTGATAGAATCAACAACGGTCTGGGTATCACTAATTGATTGTTCTAAATCAGCACTTTCCTGCGTTTTTGCTATAATAACCTCAGACACATCTTTTAAGACTTTTTCCTGAGATACAATCGTTTCCGTATAAAGACATTCTTCACTCTTGTTTTTAAGAATTCGTTGATTTAAATCAGCTTTACGGATATTATTCTGTTCCAGCATAGTTTCATAACGCTGCATATTGCTTTTAATACCGGAATTAATATTCAGGTGTTCAAAAATACCATTATTACATTCTTCAATCTCTTTCGAATAACGCAGGATATTCTCTTTGATCTGGTTAAGTTCAATTAATGCATCACTTAATAAATCATCCATACCTGATATTTTTTCATCTATAGCTGATTTATCAGAGAGATATTTTTGTTCTTCTTTTTTCTTTGACAGAATATCACTGGCATTCGTTGCTAAGCGGTTGTGAATATACTCATCATTTTGCTGAAGGGAAAGAATCTGCTCCTTCAAAACTTTAATTTCACCTTCCGATTTTTCCTTCGTGAGTTTTAACTCATTAAAGTTATTTCGGTCTTCCTCAATAGCAAAATCGCACTCCTCCAGTTCTTTTTCCAGACGAATGTATTCTTCTTTTGTATTTTCATACTCTATTTTAGTTTGCTCAAAGTCATTGGTAGCAATGCTTAATTTCTCTTCTATCTGTTCTTTGGAAATCCGCAACTTATCATACTCTTTGAGAAACTGGCTTACTTCTAAAGTTTTAAGATCTTCCTTTAATCTGAGATAGACTTTTGCGACTGCTGACTGCTTTTCTAAAGGGGATAACTGATGCTCTATTTCTTTAATAATATCAGTAATTCGAGATAGATTCAGTTTTTCTTCCTCAAGATTCTTCTCGGCAGCATTCTTTCGTCGTTTGAACTTAACGATTCCAGCTGCTTCATCAAATAATTCCCTGCGATCCTCTGGTTTGCTGCTTAAGATTCGGTCGATTTGCCCCTGTCCAATGATGGAGTAGCCTTCTTTACCGATACCGGTATCCATGAATAATTCGTTGACATCCCTTAATCTGCAGGGAGATCCATTAATTAAGTATTCACTTTCACCAGAACGATAAACCCGCCTCGCAATCGTGACCTCTTCAAATTCAATCGGTAGTTTATGGTCAGAATTATCTAAAGTAATTGATACAAAAGCATAACCCTGTGGCTTACGGGTCTGTGTACCTGAGAATATGACATCCTCCATCTTTGCTCCACGAAGCTGTTTGGCGCTTTGTTCCCCTAAAACCCAGCGCACTGCATCTGCAACATTACTTTTACCACTGCCGTTTGGTCCTACGATACCAGTGATACCGTCATGAAATTCCAGAACGATTTTATTGGCAAATGATTTAAACCCATGTATTTCTATGCTTTTTAAATACATCTATAATCTCCCATCCGTTTCCTTCTATTTCTTTTTCTTTTTAAGTACTTCAATTGCATAATAAGCAGCTTCCTGTTCGGCAGCTTTTTTGGTCCGTCCAGTTCCAATCGCTATTTCATCATTGCCGATGCATACTGAAATAGTAAATGTTTTATTATGGTCAGGCCCTTCTTCAGAGATAAGCTTATAGCGAAGCTTTTGCTTATTGTCATTATTTTGTACAATTTCCTGCAAGATAGTCTTGCTATCGAAAAAGAGATCTTTACCTTTTAAATCACCCAGAATAAAACTGGTTATAAACTCTTTTGCATTAGTAAAACCACCGTCTAAATAGATTGCGCCTAT
>JBASOB010000243.1:0-5241 GCA_049657865.1 Mobilitalea sp. | reverse complement strand
AATATAAGGATAAAGTTTTAATGTTAGTACCAGTAAGATACCACCAAATCCATAAACCGAAGGAGTCGTTATTCCAAAGACATTTAAGAAGAACTTTGTAACAATACCACTTCTGCCCCCAAGGATAATCCAGGAATATGCTCCGATAAACGGTGGTGAAAGCATAGATATGATAATTAAGATATCCATCATACCTTTTCCTTTTACTTTATATACCGTTGAAAAATACGCAAGTGGCGCACCAATTAATATTGCTAAAAAGGTTGTGCAGGTGGTTACCAGAAAGCTGTGCCACAAGGTTCTATAATAATATTTTTTTTGAAAGAACTTTAAAAAATTCGCCAGGGTAAATTCCTGTGTATCCGGGTCCTGAAAGCCGCTAGCAAATAATGAAAGTAACGGATATACTAAGAATAATGCAAATACAATTACGATTATTATGGTTATAATCGTCCAAAAATCGAGTTTAAAACGTCTTTTCCTTTTCATTTTATTCACATCCTTTAATCAAACTATGTTGTCCGTCTTCCGTGAAAACATTAATTTTAAATGCATTCGGCTTTAGAGTTAACTTATCCCCAATCTCGTATATTTGAGAAGATTGGCCCAAATCCTGCGAAAGTTCCAAAGAAGGTTGGTTTTCAATAACCATCCCGTTCTGCACAAATTCCAAATCGTAAGTTGTATGTTTTCCTAAGAAGGTACGATTTTTAACTGTTACTTTTATTCCCTCCTCACTAATTGAGAATTCTTCAGGACGAACCGAGATAATAACCTTTGTTCCTTCTTCACAATCCTCTTTCAGGCTATGTGCATAAACTTTATATCCATCCTTAAATTGAACGAAAGTACCCTTGTTATCTCTACTGATAATACCGTAGAACAAATTAGAGTGTCCAATAAAGGTAGATACAAAGACATTGTTGGGTCTTGTATAAATACTTTCCGGAGTTCCGATTTGTTGAATAACGCCTTCATTCATGATTGCGATTCGATCAGAAATTGCAAGTGCTTCTTCTTGATCATGCGTTACATAAACGGTAGTTATTCCTACTTGCTTCTGAACATCTCTGATTGCACTTCGCATTTCAATTCGAAGCTTTGCATCCAAGTTAGAAAGCGGTTCATCCATTAAAAGTACACTGGGATGAATTACGATTGCTCTGGCAAGTGCTACTCTTTGCTGTTGTCCGCCGGATAACCGTTCCGGAAGACGATCTTGATAATCGCTTATTTTTACTACCTCTAATATGTCATCGACCTTTTTTTTCATTTCTAATTTCTTTATTTTTCTAATCTTCAAACCGTATTCAACATTCTGACGTACTGTTAAGTGTGGGAAAATGGCATAATTCTGAAATACCATTCCTATATTTCTTTTATGTGCAGAGATATTATTGATTACTGTATCATCAAATTTAATGATGCCACCCTCTATACTGTTAAACCCTGCTATCATTCGAAGCAGTGTTGTCTTACCACATCCGGAAGGTCCCAAAAGAGTAAAAAACTCACCATTTTTTATTTGAACCGAAAGCTCCGGTATTATTGTCACATCACCATATTTTTTAACAACATTTTCTATATTGATTGAATTGCTCATACTAATTCTCCTTTTCCAAATACACCGGGGATTTTTTGAAAAGGACAAGCTCACCAAAGTATTGTGAGCTTGTCCATAACTCTGTCTGTACCAGTCTAGCTTATAGAATTAATAGCTAGTAAAGATTTCATTGAATTTCTCTAACCATTCTTCTTTCTTTTCTACTACTAAAGCTTCATCATCAAAGATGATATTCATATCTTCTTTTGGTAATAAATAGCTGGGAGCTGCAACGTCAGTTCTTACAGAACGGCGGTTTAACTGCTCTACGATGATGGTTTGTGCATCTTTACCGGTTACAAAGTCGATAAAGGATTTTGCATTTGCCATGTTCTTAGCGTCTTTAATGATATACACACCGTCGGGTTTGGAGATAACGCCTTCTTCCATATATACAAGTTTCACTGGTGCGCCATCTGCCACGTATTTCGCTCCACCTTCTTCAAAGGTAAGACCAACTACGTATTCACCATCTGCAACACCCTTGTATACGGCTGAAGAACCACTTAATAATTTTCCATCAAGATTTTCACAAAGCTTACCAACATAATCCCATCCTGCATCTGGGTCACCTTTACCCATAGCATAAAGCATATTAATCAAATGCTCATAAGAAGAGGAGGATTTGGATGGATCGCAATGAGCGATTTTCCCTTTTAATTCAGGGTTCAACAAATCTTCGTAACCATTAATTTCAATGTCACCGATTAAGTCCGTATTTACCATAATAACGCTTGGGATATCAGTGAATCTGGTAAGAGGTCCTTCCACATTTTTCATGGTCTCTTGAACAAATTCTTCATTGATTGACTGGTAATTTTCAAATAAAGCCATCTGAGGTTTCATAGTAGAAAGAGAACCACCCCAGAAGATATCTCCTAGAGGATTTGCTTGCTCTGATTCAACTCTTTTTAAAAGCTCGCCTGTACCTGCTGCGATTACTTCAACCTTAATTCCGGTTTGTGTTTCAAATTCACTAACTAAGGGTTCAATAAATTCCAGAGGATGAGGGCAATAAATTACCAAATCACCAGTTGCTGTTACTTCAGTTGTTTCTGCCGGCTCAGTTGCTTCAGCAGTCTCTTTTGCTTCTGTTGTTTCTGTTGTTTCTGCGACTTCCTTTGTCCCTGCATCAGCTGCATCTTTGTCTGTATTATTACAAGCAGCAAGAGACAATACCATACATAGTACCAAACAAATCGATATTAATTTTTTCATTTTGTTATCCCCTTTTTTTTATTTTGTTTGTAGGTTCATTTTATCGTAAGTATCGAATAGAAAAAACCTACTTTCCAGCAAAAATGTCTTGAAAAATGAACTAAAAGGATATTTTTTGTGTATTTTTACGTATAATACTTATTCCACAATATGTCTTTGTGCAATTTTATACTATTTAAGCAATATAATACTTCATTGTATTGTCAAAAATTCTTAAATGTAAGCGTTGGCAGAAACCGAATCACAAAAAGACAAAAACAGCCTTGAAAACACCAGAGAACTTTTGAATTTATTAAACTCAAAGGTCTACTGGTGTTTTCTTTTTGAATTTATTGGCTAAGTTCTGAATAGTAACGATCTTATCCATATTAAGCTATGATTATTCATAACCAACACAATAATTCATTTGTTTTGCAATTGTAACCGATACCTCTCCAAGAGTTTTTATCACTTGTTTGCTAATCCATCAGCATATCTTGTCTATTTTTTTATATCGAGATCATCTTTCTCTTTATTTAACTTTTCTCGAAGATTTGTTAATGACCCGTTACTATCAAAGCCGAATAAGATTTTAATGATCCAAGCAAAAATAAGAATTACAACGATTGGGATAACACACGAGGTTATAATCATTACGGCGATAGCATCTAAAAATGCAGTAAGTGTATCTTCTCCCTTTTGAACCATAGAAGATATGTCATTTCCTATTTTAGAAGTTACATCAGATAAATAATTTCCGATTTTTTCGACCCAATTTTGATCTTCTGTAGAAATATCTTTTTTCTTTTCTTCGATATATTCTTTGTTTTGATTTGCAGTTTCCACTGTCAGCTCTATTGATTCTTGATAAGATTCATATATTAAGTCACTTACTTTTATGCTTGTCGGAATTGCTGCAAACAGAACAATTCCAAATATAGCCAATTTTATTGCGAGAGTTCTTAATACCTCTTTCTTACTGTACAAATATAAAATTCCCAAAGCACAACTAAAGGGAACAATAAAAGTAAATGTAAGATACCCAACTACTGCAATTAATATCTTTTCTAACAATATTGCACCCAGTATGACAATAAAATAAGTAGTTAATTTTGCAATTTGATTCGCGATAGGCGTAGCAACGTCTCCTGGTATCAAGGATAAGGCTGTTGAGGATGCTGCCGCTGTTGCTGCGAGCTTCAACACTGTAACCTTTTTATCATCTAATGATTTTATTGTTGCTGAATTAAAATCTTGTGTTGTCACTATTCTTGATACAACGAAAATTGAGAATAATGCGATAAAGAGTAATGCGATTAGTAATTTAGTCCGTTTAGAAAACTTCATTGTTATGTGCTCTCCCATATCTTGCTTCTCCTTTGTCTGTGAATAGACCCGTTAAATTTAAATTTAAAATCTTATGTAAACCATCTGTTAAGCCTCAATTCGAATGGCTAAGTACAGTGTCTCCATCATCTTTCACATCATCAATCGCTCGTTCAATAAGTTTAATCTGCTATTTCTGTTCGTCAAGTTATATTTCTGATTCATAATAGGAAGTTCAAAGCACATCCATTTCATAAATTTTATGAAGTGTATCTATCTGCAAAGCCCTTTCCTCAGATGTTTCTGCAAATTTATATCCCTCCACCAACCTGTATCCAAACATAAAAAGAATCAGTTCTTTCACATAGGAGGATTTTATATGTGATATGTCCACATATTCTGAGAAACCTTTATAATAGGCTTTTACACATCTTCCATAATATTCAACCATATGTCCAACATCTGCTTCATCTGCGATTAGGCTCGCGATATCTTCGCCCATGTATCCCCAGCCGGCGGTATCCCAATCTATCAATCGAATATTCTGATCCACATAAAATATATTTGCCACCCAAAAGTCCCTGTGACAAAGCACTACTGGCAGCCTCTCAATGCTAGCCCATATCTCATCAGAGCGTTCATCCGCATCAATAAGCATTTTGCATAAATACCTGGGTATTTCACAGTCCTCAGTGCGGATATAATCATACACCTCATTCCATGACCGATAATGCAAATAAAAATTTTTGCTATACTCTTTTTTACTGAGATTCGTAACTTCATTCAGGAACTCAGGCTGCTGTGCATAGAGCCTTCCCTGAAACCTTCCTAATTCCTCAGCTGCCTGCGATTGCATTACACCAGTTAGCTTCAACCCCGATATTCCTTCGATGTATTCCATCCATATCTGGGTTTCATCCTCTGATAATTCCGCATAATAGCATTTCGGCCAACGAAATGAGTCCGAAAATACCGTATCCAGATTTGCTTCATATAGATCATACTCCCTGCGCCACGAATCCGGATCACCGTAGCGTTCCCACTTCTGTTGCCTTTTATAGACAATCTTGTAAGGTATTTCCTTCTCCCCTGTTGTTCTGGCCACTCCATATACC
>JBASOB010000242.1:0-6776 GCA_049657865.1 Mobilitalea sp. | reverse complement strand
GGTTACTATTGAAATTATTATGTTTTATATTAAATATTATTCTTACAGTCGTCTATTTTATAATAGGAACAGCAGGAAGTATTTTCACTGGAATTGGATATTTAAGTGGATCTATTATTGGGATATTAACAATTATCTTTTGGATATTTGGTGAATACAGTGGATGGCGACAGGTTCTTGGGTCATTTGCATTGGCAGTAGGATTGTTTATAGTTCCGCTTGGATTGACGAAGTATGGAACAAGAGGAGTGCTTTGGTTGATGGATAGGGTGGATGAATTAAAATGGGAAAAAGGCATTTGATATTATATTTAATGATTATATACAAAGCTCAGATACTCGCAAATAAGATTCAGTAGTGCAGCATTTGAGCAATTTATCAAAAACAGGTATATCCAAATTCCTGCGATTGAACCGGTAGCAGAATTCATCCAAATAATTCTGTAGATAATGATTGTCCAGACCATGATAAGTTCCTTCGATATTGCTCTTGATGTTGGAAATCATCACATGAATCCACTTCAAAAAATCACTTTTATCTTCAGAATTATATTTTTGCATGTCACATTTATAGTCCGTTTTAAGTGTATGGTAGGACTTAAATTTATCGCTATGAATAGTGGATCCTTTTCGGATATTACTTAAGGCAAATTCATTCAAGGTCTCGCCTTTGCAATCCGGAACGACTTGCATTTTGAGAAACTTGGGATAAATACCTTCATCCACTTGGAGTGCCACTGCAACCGTAACCTTATTTTCACTGCCGCGCCCACGCTTTCCTTCTTTCTTGCCACCGAAGAAGGCCTCATCCATTTCGATGTTGCCGCCAAGCTTATACATGGAATCACGGGAACCCATTGCTTTTCTTATCTTATGAAGCATTGCCCAGGCAGTTTTTAACGTCACTCCAATATATTTTGCGAGTGAAAGTTCCGCAATACCATCCTTGTTTTGCGCAATAAAGTACAACGCAAGAAACCATATGGTCAATGAAAGTTTTGAATTCTGCATGATGGTTCCTGTAGTCACGGTTTCCTGGTGTCCGCAGTGTTTACACTGGTATAAATGTAAACGGCGAGTACTAATCGTATAATAATCATTATGAAAGCATTTTGAACAAATAAATCCATTATGCCATTTCAGATTAAACAGAGCTTTTTCGCAGTCAGCTTCAGTGCCATATTTCTTTTGAAACTCAGGTAAGCTATAAGTATTGATCTTAGGATTAATATATTTTTTCATGGTTCTTACCTCACTTTTAATTTATTGAGATAAGAATACTACACTCCTTGGACATACTATGACTTTTCTGAGGATTGTATATAATCATTTTATATTTTAAATATAGTTTATAGATTTTACTAATGATACATAATATAAGTGTATGAAAAATTTAAATTTATAGTTGATAAATGCTATGAAAAATCGAACGATAAAAGAAAAAAAATTCCAGATTATTATTATCATTATAAGGGGATGGTTATTGCATCAAACAAGCGATGAATGTAGAAATAAAAAAATACTATGTTTATTATGGAGAATATAAATGAAGAATCCGCGTCTACTACATAGTATATCAAAATGTATATAAGAAAGTGGAAGAAAGCGTGATATGTGAGGGAAAAAATAAGATGGCAAAGCGAAATTATTTATGGTCTGAAAAATATGAGGTTATCAATGAAAATATTGGAGAAGGCGGAAACGCAACTGTTCAACTTGTACAAGAAAAAAATACAGAGAAAAAATATGCTTTAAAAGTTCTTCGCCAAGGGGGGAAGAAAAAAAAGCTCGATTTAAAGATGAGATAAAAATAATGATATCACATTATAAACAGGTAGCGGGAATTATGCCAATTATCGATTACTCGTATGAAGAATTATGGTATGTTATGCCATTAGCAAAACCAATTATTTCACATATTGAAGAAAAAAATCTTGATTTGAATAAAATCATACAGTTAGCGATTAATTATGCATTTGTGCTTGCGGAGATACATTCAAAAGGAATTTCCCACAGAGATATTAAACCATTAAATCTTTATATCCTTGATAATAAATGTGTATTTGGGGATTTCGGACTTGCAGATTTTCCTGAAAGTGAAAATGATTTTACTCGTTCGGATAGAGGGTTGGGTGCTATTTTTACTATTGCACCTGAAATGAAACGCAATCCTAAAACTGCTGATGGGAAGAAGGCGGATGTTTTTTCTTTTGCTAAAACTATTTGGATGCTTTTAACATTAGATGAAAAAGGTTTTGATGGACCATATGTTAATAATGATTCTTCATTCTCTTTGCGTTACAAGGATAAATATAGAGCTGAACACTTAGTTGAATTGGAAAGACTCTTAAAGGATGCTACAGACAATGATCCTATAAAGCGTCCTAATATGGAAGAATTTATTACAAGATTAGTGGAATATCAAACAATTCTAAATGATAAAATGTTATCACAAGAAAGTGATTGGAAGTTTTTATCAAATGCCTTGTTTGGTTCTTTTGAACCGAAATCTATAGAGTGGACAGATACCAATGTTATAGTTAAAATAATAAATGAAATATGTTCGTGTAATGCGTATAATCATATGATGTTTCCTGATGGTGGCGGTAATGATTTGAAATGTGCTGAAATTGCTGCAGAGGAAGGGTGCATTTATATCTACGAAAAAACTGGGGGATGCTCGCTAGTACGACCCCAGTTTTTGAGGTATGAAAGTTTTGGAGAAAATTTTACTTGGAATTTTTTTTGGCTGGAAGCAGCAGAGCTTCACCCTATATTATTGGAAGAACATGTAAGAACTGGTAGGAATGGTGTTAGGCGTGAGACAGTTGTTGAGGATTATCCGAAGCACTATGTTTCGGCGGATTATGTTCAGTACGAAGTATATGATTATGATTCTGGTGAAAAGTTACCTAAGGGATTTAAATTACTAATGAGATATTTAGGTGGAAGATTTTTAATTGTAATGAAATTTGGAGCATATAACAGAATTAGTGCAACATATGACGGAAGACATATGCTAGTTGATTGTCAAAGGTTTAGAAAGTATCTTGAAGAAATGATTCAGTATGAAACAATAGCAAAAGAAGAAAACAAGAATCCAGAGGCTGTATTAGGGCATTACTTTTATGATAATATTTTCGAACCGAAGAATTCCAAAATAGAAAAAAATGTAATAGAAAAAAGTGACTTGACCAAAGCAAAAAGTATAATATCTAAAGGTTTTTATAGTTGGAAAATTCCGTTAATAGACGAGAAGACTGAAAATAGAAAAGCGGTAGTTGAGTTTTATTTCGAATTTAAACCTAGTGGAGGATATTTGCATAATTTTTTGATGGAAGAGAAGTGGTACCTCAGCAAAGAAGGGTTTTTTTATAAGTCTTTACCTGAAAAATCTAATAATCTTTATACTTTAATAGATCGAGAAGATTCTATAAAGATGGCTGAGAAAATTATGGAAGTAATTAAAGAAAAATGTAAAGAAGGATGTAATGAACCACTTCAATTGAAAAGTTATGTGAATATTCATATGAGACGAATAGGCAAACCGACGCATTTGTTTACTAAGGAAGAGCTAGAGAAAGAGATGCGTGATGCAGATGACAGGTATAATAATAAGGCTGTAATCGATGAGTATGGTTTTGTAAAGATATTGAAAGACTCTAATACTGGATATTTGTATCCTGTCCAAAATGAAAGCTGGAATGCAGGAAATAAATATGTTGGAAAGTATGCTGATCTTTCAGATATCGATGAGGTTTACTGTAATTTACTTTTGGCATGGAGAGATTATCTTCAAACAGATAGAAGCGAATACCTAGATTATTATCAAAAGGTTAATGATCTAGATGAACTTATTAAAGAGATAAAGACTTATATGTAAAAAAGATGAGAAGATTTACCTATTCTTTATTTGTGGACTAATAATTATTGAACATAAAACATATTATAAATCCGAAATATGGAATAGGTGGTACTAAAATATATAAAAAAAGTAATATTATTGAATATATAAGTAGATAATATTTTACTTATAGTCCTATATTTTTATAATTGGAACAGTTGGAAGTGTTTTCACCGAGATAGGATATTTTAGTAGATTATAAATGGAAAATTTTACTTTTTTGTTGAATTAGATTGAATTAATTTATTGTATAGATAATATTATAATTTTTTATTATAAAAGTTCATTTACAATTTTAATATTTAGGAGAGCTGCATATGAAAAAAATTTTGAAATCACCATGGACAATTAGTATTGTAACAATGATAATTAGTTTTTTGCTAACAGTAATTTATGATTTAATTAAAGGTAAAGAGATTTTTAGCACAATTGGGCGATTCTTTTTGGCGGTATGGAAAGTTGTAATTGCTTTTTTGTTTTTTGATATAAAAGTGTGGTGGATTATCGTAGGAATTGCTTTTATAGTATTAATGCTATATTTAGTGTCGAGAAGATTGGACAAAAAGAATACGCAAAAACCGGATTTTACGTCATATAAAATGGATCGCTTTAATAAATGGAAGTGGTCATGGAGTTGGAAATACATAAATTATAGTAAACAATGGGAGATTTCAGATTTGATTGCACATTGTCCTAAATGCAATACACCAATGCAGCACGATGTATATGAGGAATATTTTAAATGTCCAAGGTGTAAATTTCAACCACCATACGATGATTTTGAAAAGAGTTATGAAGTTAGCGCAGTAATAATTGATAATGTGAATCAGCAAAAATATTTTAATGAGCATTCTTTATAATAAATAGCAGGATTGTTATTTGCAATAATTGGAATGGTGGTAAAATATAGATCTGTGTAAAAGAAAGAATAACATAAAAAATAAAATTTATATATTGACATTAGTATAATTTGATAGATTAAAGAAGAAAAGAAGGGTTGATATGAATAATATTAAAAAGTTTGTAGCCAGTGCAATTGTTTTTCTTATCGTAGTTCAAATACTTTTTAACGTTAAAGCCCCTTGTAAAATCTTTGATGCGGTTTGGAGTGCAGGTGATTTATTAACATTTGTTGGAACAATAACATTGGGGATATTAGCATATTGGCAAAATGAAAAATTAAGAGATCAGAATAATTTATTAAAGTATACTGTAAAATATATTCCAGGGGAAAAAGCAACATTTTTTTATAATAATGCAGAATATAGAAAATATTTTCCTGAGAATTTTCATATAGAATCTGGGTTTTCATGGTATAGAAAACACACAAAATTAGTTAATTTTCAAGTAGGGTTAGAGTTTATTTTGTTTTCAGATGTGATACCAACGGAGATTTTAATCAATAAAATAGGTTTAAGAGAAGAGGGTACTAGTAGTGATTTGACAACTAGTGACGATTTAATAATCGATGACTTCAAACCGATAAAGCCTCTGATTTCGACGGACAAACAAAATACATTTTCATGTAACTTAATTATAGCGGATGAATTATTAGAAAATGTTTTATCAATAAAAAATCCCAAAAACATATATATATACTATAATATTTATTTTCTTTTTAAAATAAAGAATGAAACATACATATCTGAATATTTTTCGTCACAAGTTTTTTTGTTGGATAGAATGAATGAAAATAATAGTATAATTACTTTTGATGCCAGAAGTGGAGTAATAGATATTAGAAATTGTATTTTACAATACAAAGGAACATATTTAAAGGAAGAAAGTAAGAGAGTAACAATTAAAAAAAGAGTAAATTAGACTTTAATAAAATGGTCCATTCCATGTCCGTTCACAATCCATTTCTAAACAAAACTGAATGTATTAATATTATACTAGGCAATCGAGGAGAAATCCGCGGTTGCTTTTCTTTTGCCCAGAAATGAGGAGGTGAGAAATTGCAAGAGGAAGCAAATGAAAAGACTGTGGGTTTGGCTGTACAAACTTCGAAACTAACGGGTAGAGGTATTATGAAGATTACTTCAATGTATCTTCAGCACAGAAAAGAACATAAAAGAAGCAATCCTAATAATTCTGATACTCAAATAAAAAAGGTAAGAGTTAAGGATCTGGTTAAAGAGGGCAGTGGCGTTTCGTCCATAGCAATTCAAGATGAGGAGATACGAAAATTTGAACAAATTGCTAGGAAAAATGGTGTGAAATATGCTATCAAAAAAGACAAGACAACAGTTCCACCAACCTACTATATCTTCTTCAAGGCAAAGGATGTAGAGGTAATTGATGCAACCTTACGTGAATTTACGAAGAAGCAGCTTAACAAAAATAAGCAGCCTATGATTAAAGAGAAAATTCAGAAATTCAAAGCAATTATTAAGCAACTGGGTACGAATAAGTCTAAAAGCAGAAAGAAACAACAAACAAGATAATAACAGGAGGTATGAATGACGGAACAGGAAGTAAAGAGGAAGGAATTTGAAAATAGTTCTGACCTAAAAGTTTATGATGTGATTGTAAATAGCATGCTCAGAGCGGCCTATACAATGGTGTTATTAACCAATATCAAAGAAAATGCAGTGGATATTACAGAAGCAGTAAAAGAAGTATATGAGTGCTTCAAGATTTCAGAGTTAGACCAACCAAATTGCTGCTACAAAAATGCAGATCAGTTTACAAAATCTGTTGTGGTTGATCTGGTAGAGGCTGAGATAAAATTCAGAACGGAATTTAAGAAAACATTAAAGTTTCCGGATAATGTTCAAAAAGCGATTTTTGGTCAGAAATATGACCTAAGTATGGAGCTTGTAGATTTTGTTTCTGGAATGCTTCCTCACTTTACACCCCATGGATATGGA
>JBASOB010000241.1:0-2353 GCA_049657865.1 Mobilitalea sp. | reverse complement strand
CCCTAATAGCAACAAAATAGTCTATAATAATCTGAGTGTTTAGTTCAGCTAAATTATGGATATTCCTTTCTTGTAAAAAGAATAGAAATTCACGAGCCGAAGACTTAAATCCAGCCTTTGAATTGGCACCAACATTTAACCACTGAACATACTCCTCTGTTATGCCCTCAAAATAAATGTTAAGGGGGTATTTGTATCTGTTACCATAGGAGTATTTTGTTTGGAATGATCTTGAATTGTAAAAATCACTGATCATGGTCGAATATCTCATTAGTCCAATAAATTTTTTTCTGGTTATTCTTTCAGCATTCGCCTCAACGGTAATCCAATTTTGAAATGAAGTTACTGCAGGTGAAGTGTAAGTGTAGATTTCTTTTCTTTTTAAATACTCTTCAAAAAAGACACCATAGGATAAATAACGGTCCAAAATAACTTCCGAACGGCAATTTAGTTTTAAGTAGGTGAGGATAGCTTCATGGCCTTCTTTAATTATTGAAATCTCATTCATTTGTTAGCCACCTTCTAATTTTATTGGCTTTCGCCTAAAATCAGAATAATTTTTAAGATGAGTGAATACAATCAATTTGTTATCCCGATGTTCCTACAACGTACAAGCAATAAACACTTGTCTTTCCGCGCAACATCGGGATAAATAAAATATCGGGATAATCCGAATTATTCCGATGTCAGAATAAGACAGATATCAAGTATGGATCATACCTACCGATTGGTCCAAACAACAAACCACAGCAAGTCTACATGGTCGGATGCTACTCGAATGATTCTGCACGCTGAGTTCTACCAAACTCGATCAAAGCATTGTGGAAGACACCTTCCGCAAATTAATTATGAAGTGGGGCCTTCCTAATCAGGTTTATTTTGGTAACGGAAAGCAATTCAGGAATAAATGAATATCACGAACTTACGCAAAGCTTGGGATCCGATTGTTATTTGAAAAGCCCTATTCGCCAGAAGGAACCGGGAAAATCGAAAAGTTTAATCAGAATATCCATCGATTCCTGGATGAGTACAAATTCGTCAACTCAGTGAGGTCTTTGGAGAATATGAATGAACGATTCTGGATTTGGCTGGAAGAATTCTACCCGAATAGACAACACACGGCTTTAAATGCAAAGTCGCCAGTCCAAACATATAATTTGAACTCTACTCCACTAAAATTTCTACCGTCGGATCAAGTCGCGAACGCCTCTCTCCGTGCGGAGGCTCGACGAGTGGACAAAAGCGGCTGCATTACATTAGCTTCAAAGGGGTTAAATACGAAGCGGGGATGCCCTATGCGGCTCGAAATATCGATGTTGTCTATGATCCGAGAAACACTCTGGAATTGAGCATTGAGTATCATGATGATAAGCCCTTTACCGTAAAACAGTTGGTCATCGGGGAGAGAGTTTCCCCACGACCTAAACTCCCAGATTTCCTGACCCCAGGCAAACCCATCTCGTCACGCTTACTGGATGCAGCTCAAAAGCAAAATCAAAATCGAAAAAAGAAGAAACAAACTACGGCCATCTCCTTTAAGGACATGAGAGGAAATGGTGGCAAAGATCTTTGAAGCATTCTACGGTTTCGAGAAAAATCCATTCTCCGGTGATATACCAACTAGTGAATTATTCTCCTCGGAAACTTTGGATGAGTCCCTGAACCGATTATTTTCTATGTAGCAGGGCGTCAACTCTTCTGCGTCCTGACCGGAGAATGCGACACTGGCAAAACCACTGCGATCCGACGTTCCCAGAATCAGCTGGGTGCCACTAAGTACTCATTGATCTATCTAGCAGATTTAAAAATGACGCCTTGGAATTTCTACAAAGGTATGTTGGATCAACTAGGGGCCGAATCAAGATTCTATCGAGGGGATGCTAAACGTCAGTTTCACAAAGAGATTGAGTTAATGAACGGGCTCCACAGCAAAAAAGCGGTAGCTGTAGTTGATGAAGTTCACCTGCTCGACCGAGCGATGCTTAAAGAAGTACCAGGTAATGGACCACTCTCAAGTTAAACAATACTTAAAACGTCATCTGGACTACGCCGGGACAGAACATGAGATATTCTCAGATGAAGCCATCGAAACAATCTACCGCTTTTCTAGAGGATCCGCTAGACTAGTCAACAAGGTTTGTACCAGTTCTTTGATATTCGGTTATCAAAGTGGAAAACGCATCATCGATGACCATATGGTCAAACTAGTGATCAACGGAGAGCTGAGTTAAAAAGAATGGCAAGTTGAAAATTCTCAACATGCCATCCATTCTAGCAGCTCGTGGACACAATATAGCGTCATTTTCTAAACAAGAAAAGCCAGCATTAACATAGTATAACTAAGTCCATCTTT
>JBASOB010000240.1:0-6227 GCA_049657865.1 Mobilitalea sp. | reverse complement strand
TGAGGTATTCGGGTCAATTCTCCAAAATGGAAATTCCGGTTCTTCCGGATACCTTGCACGAAACCACTTCGGAATATCTTCTTCCTCGCTAAGGGCATAAGGTGCGCACCGTACAATTGCAGTGCAGCTCATCGATTTTGCTGCCTCCAGTTTATCCTCTAACACCTTCCATCTGTAATTACCTTCCTCGGGCTCTAGGTCTTTCCAGCTGACTCCGCAGTAATATACCTTACTGTCCGGATGATTCCAGGTTCTGCTGTCCTCTGTAAATTTATATTTACCTACTTGCTTACCATTATTATCACATACTACATCACAGTTCCCCATAAGGGCTGGTGCTGCAATAAATCCAATTCCGGGATTTGTGATTAGATTATTGTTAATCTTGGGATAAACTGTAATTCTATCAGACATCTTCTCACTACCCTTTCTCTGTGTATTTGGTTTGGAATATACTGCATCCCGTACTTTTATAAAATTCTGTTAATTGTATTAACTTGGAGGGTTCGCAGACAAGATGCCCCGCCATACAATCATAGCAGCTTACTGCTCCAATTTGTTTTCCGTAAATTTTAATATTTAATGCAACTTCATCATTACTTACTGTTTTGCCGCAGTCACGGCAATGTACTACTCTCATATTAGTTCCTTTTGTATGAATCGTATTCTTGTTACGTTGTTACGTCGTTTTGTTTACTAATATTATAGTCACATATTATCACAGGTTTTGTTTAATGTAAATATAAAATTAAAATAAATTCTATTAATATATGCACTTTACACACACGCAAAATTGATTGTTGACTTTTTAAGCAATCTATTATAATCTATAACAAATGATATTTTTATTCATCAACGCAATATTTTACGTAACTCAATTTATTTTTTCGCCTATATAGCACTCGATATTCCAGTAAATTAATAGAAACTTGTTACGTAAAGTAAGTTAAGAATATTAATCAACATAGGACTACTGTATTATTCTAAATTTTATAAGTTTTGATATACAAACTTAATAACAACTATAAAATAAGTTTGATTTCAGCATCGTAATATGTTTAAAGCTTTCAATTCGTAATATGTTTAAAGCTTTCAATTCATAATATGTTTAAAGCTTTCGATTCATAATATGCTTAAACTATCGATTCGTAATACGCTTAAAGCTTTTGATTCGTAATACGCTTAAAGCCTTCGATTCGTAATGAAAATTAAATATTTAGCTTCCTAATAGATTTTAATTTCCAACTTCATAGTAAGTTTTTGATTCATTTAGAGATAATATAGAAATATTTAGCCTATAGAAAGAGGGATATGATAAAAATGAGCACAATTAGAGATATCGCCAGTTTGGCAAAAGTATCTACGGCAACCGTATCCCGTGTACTTAATAATGATACGAAGTATAAGATGACCGAGGAAACCAGAGAAAGAGTATGGCAGGCAGTTACAGAACTCAATTACAAGCCAAAGCCAGGTATGGCAGAACTCTCCCGGGGTGGTAAGAAAACTCTGAATAAAGCTGATATTAAAATAGGTTGCGTCCTTAGCGTAACCCCGCAGAAATATAATGATCCTTACTTCATGGCCATTTTATCGGGAGTAGAAGCCCAACTGACCAGCAAGGGATACTCCCTGAGCTTTTTAAGAACCGGTTACGAACTCGAGGATAAGAAGCAATTATACAGCACTTTCAGCGAACCAATTACCGGACTGATTCTAATGGAATCTTTAAATAGTGATACCTTTGATTTTATCAGAAAACAGGTTCCCTATATCGTTGGCATCGATACAAAGTGGGAAGACATCGATAATGTCGGATATGATCATTTTAACGTAGCCTGCACAGCTGTACAGCATCTCGTTGATATCGGGCACACCAAGATAGGATATATCGGCGGCAGCGGTGTCAGCAAAAACCTCAATAAAAGCAAACGTTTTAATGGTTATTTTACAACAATGCATTCGAACGATTTACCCGTAAACCCTGATTGGATCATCGACTGTGCCTGGAAAGAAGAAGTTTGTATGGAGAAGTTAGCCGCTCTATGCAAGGCCAAGAACCTACCTACTGCCTTTTTTGTAGCAAGCGACTTGATGGCAATGGCTGCAATGAGCAGCTTGTATAAAAATGGTGTCTCGGTGCCGGAGGACGTAGCGGTAATCGGATTATCCAATATTGAAGTATCAAAATACTCCAATCCCCCTCTGACTACAATCAACGTACCTATGAAAGAGATCGGAATGGTAGCCGCAGATCTTCTTATCGCCAGAATCACTGGGGATACCCTCCTTGCAAAGAAAGTAATCCTACCTACCAATCTGATTCAGCGGAGTTCCACCTGATCTACGATATCATGATACATAAAGTAATACTTCCTTTCAATCAATAAGTGCACCCAAGGCATTAGATATAAATCTAATACTTTGGATGCACTTAATTTTTATTATTTAATTCTTACAAATCAACTGATAATTATCATACTGTGGTTATTATAGAACAGAATATCCATCTTCATCAAATTCTGCTCCTATTAATCCTAAATCTCTTAAAGTATTCTTTCAGTTCAAATTATATCCATATTTGAGCTTCTTCAAGCGTTATAATTATATCCATACTTGAGCATATTCAAGGTTTCTGGTCGTATCCATGCTTGATCTTCTTCAAGAATTCCGAGTCTATAATTCTAGAGTCTTTTTAAGAGTTCTTCCCTCTGTGCTTCATATCCTGGTTTTCCAAGGAGTGCAAACATATTCTTCTTATAGCTCTCAACACCCGGTTGATCAAAAGGATTCACCGCAAGAAGATATCCGCTGACACCGCATGCAAACTCAAAGAAGTAGAACAACTGGCCTAAGTAGAATTCATTCTGCTCTGGAATGGTAAGAGAAAGATTCGGAACATTACCATCTGTATGAGCAAGGAGCGTGCCTTTCATTGCACTTTTATTGATAAAGTCGACGCTCTTACCTGCGAGATAATTGAGTCCGTCAAGATCGATGTCTTCCTCTTCTAAGATGATTTCAGTGGTAGATTTCTCAATATTAATTACGGTTTCAAATAAAGTTCTTTGACCGTCTTGGATAAATTGTCCCATGGAGTGTAAATCTGTCGTCAGATCTACTGCTGCAGGGAAAATACCCTTCTGATCTTTTCCTTCGCTCTCGCCGAAAAGCTGTTTCCACCATTCGGATACGAAATGAAGAGAAGGCTCGTAATTAACCATAATTTCAATGCTCTTACCTTTGCGTAATAAAACATTACGAACGGCTGCATATCTTACTGCATCATTTTCTTCATAGCTTTCTGTCAGGCAGTAATTTCTCATGCTTGCTGCACCCAACATTAACTGCTCGATATCTGCGCCGCTGACTGCGATTGGAAGTAATCCTACTGCAGTAAGTACGGAGAAACGTCCGCCAACATCATCCGGAACTACAAAGCTCTCATAGCCTTCTTCCGTTGCAAGATTCTTAAGGGCTCCCTTTGCTTTATCCGTGGTAGCATAGATTCTCTTTACCGCTTCTGCTTTGCCATATTTCTCATTCAGCATCTTCTTAAATACGCGGAAAGCGATTGCAGGTTCCGTAGTCGTACCGGATTTAGAGATCATGTTAATCGAGAAATCTCTATCTCCAATTACTTCTTTCAGATGATTGATATAATTGCTGCTGATATTGTTACCGCAGAAATAAATCTCCGGAGTTTTTCTGATTTCTTTCGAAACGGAATTGTAGAAGCTATGTCTTAAGAATTCTACTGCAGCTCTTGCTCCTAAATAGGAACCGCCAATACCAATTACTAATAATACATCGGAGTCGTTCTGGATCTTTGCTGCCGATTTCTGAATGCGAGCAAATTCCTCCTTATCATAATTAACAGGAAGATCAATCCATCCTAAAAATTCATTTCCAGCTCCGGTTTTATTCAGTAGCTGGTTTTTAACTGCCTCAACGGAAGGCTTTATCATTTCTATCTCTGAATCAGAGATAAATTTCTTCGCAACAGAATAGTCAAATGTTACTTTGTTTGTCATATTATTCATTTCCTTTCTTATTTTTGATTATATTTTAACAAAACAGAACTCATTATTCAATGGTTATTCTTTTACACCTTGAATTCGGTTTTATCCACATTGTTATTTGAATCTTCCTTCAAAATCCACATAAGAATTCTTATTCAGCTTTATTACTCCACCGTAGACCGCGGAGCTCCTAACATTGATAAAATCATCACAATTCAATTTTATGGAGCCATTAGTCCACGATTATTGTTCTTTGTGGATAAGAATTTTCCACATAATTATATCATTTATACACACTTATCCACCGTTTTATCCACATCATACACCGATTGTTACCTTTTTGTATTCATTTCATCCAAATTACTACAATTCTTTACATTAAATTTCCGATCTTATCTTTTCATCTTTTAGGGTGGATTTATTGCAGGATTTCTACCAAATCCGGCATATTAATATACATATCTTGGTTATCATCATTAATTTCAATCGTATAACTCATTGTGTCATATCCTGCTTTAATAAAGGTAATTACATGCGTTCCAATTACTTTCTGGAAGAATCCCGGAGATGCACACATATAGTCACCGTCTAAATACACAGATGCCCCCGTCGGATTCTGCACATAGACAAAATGTTCCTTATCGACTTCACCTTCTACCTCAGTAGCATCTCCAGTTACCGCAGTGGAATCCCCGTCTGTCGTATCCCCTGAAGTATCGGTATCTTCTGTAGTTGTATCAGTGGTATCAGCATCTGTATTATCTGTATCAGCGGTTGAAGTATCGGTATCCGTAGTCGATGTATCGGTATCTGTCTCTGTTACTGTTGCTTCTTCTTCGCTGGTGCTTTCCGGTAAATCAATTTTAATTGTTTTTCCTGCAACATCAGCATTCAGGCTTCCCTCATAAGCGGTATATCCAGGCATCGTAACTTCGATGCTATGCAGCCCATATTCCAATTCTAATGGTTCGGAAAAAGATACCATCTCTCCATCGACATATAATGCTGCCCCAAAAGGAGTGATTTGGAAGGTCGCTTTGCAGAATTTTGCAGCTTCAGGACCCATATCCCCAAGAGTTACTAGCGTTTCCTGATTACGTTTTACAGTAATATTCTTAGTAGCAGTATATGAGCCGGTATCTACCGTCAGATTGAAATTACCTTCTCTCACTGTAATCGTCATATTGTCGGCAATCTGCTGTAATGATTCATATCCTATTTCGATATAGGCTCCAAGGAATCTAGCATAGTCTTCCAGCTTCACGGTTCCATGACCGCGGTCAACCGTGATGGACCAAATTGTTTCTTCATATCCTCTGATGGTCAGTTCATCTTGCTCTGCCAGATTATCAACAGGGATAAATTCCTCTCCATCTAAGACAAGAACATCATCGGTAAATTTATATTTTTGATCTACGATCTGCATCACCCAGGAAGACCTGTCGATGCTTAAATTCATTACATTTACATATTCCCACGCTTTTTTAGAGATCTGAAGACTTACTATTTTAGCCTCGTCTCTGAGATATGATACATCGACCATAACACCAAGCATAATCTGACTAGAAGCCATCGGCTGACCATATTTATCCGTGATATTGGTACCTCCGCTAAAAGCAAGATTAGTCACTTCCTTCTTATCAATATCAAACAGTGTAATCAGATTTTCTTCAATATCTATCTCTTTTACGACCGCGATCATTTCTGCATCGCCCTTCACACCGATTAGTGCGGTCTCAGCATCCGCATCCTCTTTTTGCACACTGGTTGCCGCTTTATTATTCGATTGTTTTTTATCTCCTGCAGCTGTCATCATCGTTACCACTAAAATCACAGAAAGAAATCCCAGTCCAATCAGCAGACTAAGAATCGGTTTGTTGCTTATCATATTGGTTTTAATAAATTTATTCACATTACTTTTTTTCTTTGGATTGATTTTCTTCTTTGGATCGATTTTCTTTACTTTGCTTTCTCTTTTTTCCATTTCCGTATCCTCTAAGCCAATATTTAAGCTGCCCGATTTATTATGTATCCCAAATTCTACCTAAAAAAAATTTAACATGAATCTCTAATGAAATTAGTGCCTGAGTACTTCACTGTGAAGATGTTTGTTTCACACTGTGGTCTATAACGTATTATAGCCTACCTTGTGTTTTTATTCAATGAAAGTTATGTGAACAAAAAAGGAGCAGCATCCCAACAAAA
>JBASOB010000239.1:0-4523 GCA_049657865.1 Mobilitalea sp. | reverse complement strand
AGTTGCTGCTTGTACCTGATTCGGTACACTGTTTATAGTACTGACAAATACCATTGCCACTACCATGACAGTAGAGATTAATTTTTTTATCTTTTCCTTTTTTCTCATGTGACTCCCTCCTAATTTTGTAATACAGTTTTAATATTTGATTTCTGTTTTTCTTCCTTACGGTATGCTTCATCATCCTTTCAATTTTTTTAGAAACTATTTATTGCTGAATTCTTTCTTTCCTTATCTTTTATTTCCTCTTGCCTCCCCATTTTTGTAATATATTTACACATACTTTTTATAATATATATAGGCTATAAAAATATCAGCATATGTTTCAATTAAGCAATTCAAAATAATATATCCAAGGTACTTTACTAGTCGTTACCTAATAGCTAAATATATTTCTTTTTTGCATCTATCGTGTTGCTGTCAGATAAAAAAATTTTATCTGTATCTGCTTTTGGAAAAGCACGTTTAAACTTTTTCATGAAATTGAAGCTTGAATTTCTGTCTCCATGTTCTACTTTTTCATAAAATGACTTGGATACTCCAATGATTTCTGCCATCTTTTCTGCTGATTTATTTTGATCTTTTCTAAAATTGATTAAATTGCAGTTTTCCATGCCATCCTCCTTATCTACACGTTACGTGTGTTTCATATGGTCATAGTATCACTCGAAACGTGTGATGTCAAATCATTTTTTGGAATTTTTACACATTTCGTGTGATGATATTGTAACACACATTTTGTGTGATATAATTTCCATAATATAATGCAAAGCGTGGTGGTAAAAGTTGATTGGCGATACAATAAGAAGATTACGGACCGAAAAGGGATTAACGCAAAGAGAGCTAGCAAAGCTATTAGGAATATCACCTAGTACAATTGGTATGTATGAACAGAGCCGACGTGAACCCGACTTAACTTCAATTGAAAACATGTCTAAGCTATTTGATGTTACAATTGATTATCTTTTAGGAATATCTGATACAAAGAACAACCCACTAAAAACAAAGCAAGTCGGTGACGGATTAAATGCCGAGAATCAGGAGGAATTAAAAAAGTTTGCAGACTTACTCATGCTAAGGCAGAGATCAGAAGACTATGTCTATGATAAAAAGGTAACATAATACCCTTTGTGTAATACCAAAGAAACCAAAACATCAAGCTATCCATTCGAAATTAATCGTCTGGATAGCTTGATTTTATATTAATAGATTTCATAATTGTTGATTATCTTCGAGAATATTATAATTATTCCAATTTGAAATAATTACAAATTGGAAATCCAGAAAATCCTTGTTGAAATCTCTGTAGATGTTCTCCTGCGCGGATCTTCTGATAATAGATAGTTGTCAATAATAATTGTTATTTTTCAGCTAATTTTTTTCTGATATTTTACTTGCGAAAATGCTCCAGTCTGGCTGTAACCTGCTGCATCATATCTTTGTATTTCTCAAGCTTCGCACGTTCTTCGACAAGCTTTGCTTCTGGTGCCTTGCTCACAAAGTTTTGGTTAGCCAGCATTCCGGTAACTCTCTTCAGCTCACCTTCCAGACGCTCTTTTTCCTTCTCAAGACGTTCGATTTCTTTCTCAATATCTACAAGATCAGCAAATGGAATATAGATAGCAGCACCTTGAATTACTGTGGATACTGCATCCTCCGGAATACCGGCTTTATCGTTCTGGATCAAGACTTCATTGGCATATCCAAGGGTTGCAAAGAATATCTTACTTTCCGTGAAGATATTGCAGATCTTCACATCTTCTGATACTACGATCACGGTTGCTTTCCGGCTTGGCGGAACATTCATTTCCGTACGAACATTTCGGATGCTCTTAACTGCTTCCTTGATCAGTTCTACCGCCTCCGCTTCGTTCGTATAACCAAACTTCTCATTGTATACCGGCCACTCTGAAATCATAATGGAATCGGCTTCCTTCATTCCTGACAATTCCTTAAGAGTGCAGAAAATCTCTTCTGTAATGAAAGGCATATAAGGATGTAATAATTTCAGGGAGGCTACCAATACATATTGCAAGGTCCAAAGCGCTGCTTCCTTCGTCTCATCGGTTTCACTGTATAAACGAGGCTTCACCATCTCAATGTACCAGTCACAGAATTCTTCCCAGACAAAGTCATAGATCTTCTGTGCGGCAATACCAAGATCGTAGCTCTCCAGGTTATCCGTGGTTTCAGTAATCAGAGTATTCACTTTTGATAGAATCCATTTATCTGCAACCGTGAGTAACTTCTCGTCAATATTCTCACCGATGGTTGCTTTCTCTAAATTCATCATGATGAAACGTGATGCGTTCCATACCTTGTTTGCAAAGTTTCTGGAGGATTCCACTTTCTCCCAATAAAAACGCATGTCATTTCCAGGTGCACTTCCTATGATAAGAGAGAAACGAAGAGCATCCGCGCCGTATTTATCAATTACTTCTAACGGGTCAATCCCATTACCGAGGGATTTGCTCATCTTACGGCCTTGGGAATCACGGATCAGACCATGGATCAATACTTTACTAAAAGGCTTCTGACCCATATGTTCGTATCCCGAGAAGACCATTCTAAGTACCCAGAAGAAAATAATATCATATCCGGTTACAAGTACATCGGTCGGATAGAAATAATCCAAATCTTCTGTTTTCTCCGGCCATCCAAGAGTGGAAAACGGCCACAGCGCAGAACTGAACCAGGTATCAAGGGTATCCTCGTCTTGTCTTAAATGTGACTTTCCACATTTCGGACATATGGATGGCGTCTGTTTCGATACCGTTACCTCGCCGCAGTCATCACAGTAATATGCTGGAATTCTATGGCCCCACCAGAGCTGCCTGGAGATACACCAGTCTCTGATGTTATCTGCCCAATTGAAGTATATTTTATCAAAACGTTCCGGTACAAATTGAACCTCGCCGTTCTTAACGCCTTCGATTGCAGGCTTGATGAGTTCGTCCATCTTTACAAACCATTGTTTTTTAATTAGAGGCTCCACGGTTGTATGACAACGGTCATGAGTACCGACATTGTGAACATGTTCTTCTATCTTACCTAAAAGCCCTAGTTCGTCAAGGTCTTTAACAATTGCCTTCCGCGCATCATAACGATCCATTCTCTCATATTTTCCGCCGTAATCATTGATGGTGGCATCATCGTTCATGATATTGATTTCCGGAAGGTTATGTCTCTTACCAACTTCAAAGTCATTCGGGTCATGAGCAGGTGTAATCTTAACTACTCCGGTACCGAAGTCTTTATCTACATAGTAATCCGCAATGATGGGAATCTGTCTGTATACTAATGGCAGTAATACCATTTTACCGATCAGGTGCTGGTATCTCTTATCATCCGGATGAACTGCTACTGCAGTATCACCCAGCATGGTTTCGGGTCTGGTAGTTGCAATTTCTACGAAACCATCTTCTCCAACGATTGGATATTTGATGTGCCAGAAATGTCCTGTCTGCTCTTCATGCTCAACTTCCGCATCGGAAATAGACGTCTGGCATACCGGACACCAGTTGATGATTCTGGAACCTTTATAGATATAGCCTTCGCTATACAGCTTAATAAATACTTCATTTACCGCTTTGGAGCAGCCTTCATCCATGGTGAAGCGTTCTCTTTCCCAATCACAGGAGGAGCCCAGCTTCTTTAGCTGCGAAATGATTCTTCCGCCGTATTCTTCTTTCCACTCCCAGGCTCTCTCTAAGAATTTCTCTCTTCCAAGGTCAGCTTTCTCGATGCCTTCCTTCTTCAGCTGCTCAATTATCTTGACTTCGGTTGCAATACTTGCATGATCGGTTCCGGGCTGCCAGAGTGTATTGAAGCCTTGCATTCTCTTGAAGCGGATCAGGATATCCTGCATCGTATTGTCAAGGGCATGACCCATGTGAAGCTGTCCGGTGATATTTGGAGGTGGAATCACGATGGTAAATGGTTTCTTACTTCTATCTACTTCGGCGTGGAAGTATTTCTTTTCCATCCATTTTTGGTATAATCTGTCTTCTATATCCTTGGGATCATAGGTTTTGGCTAATTCTTTTTCCATGTTGTGAGGACTTCCTTTCGTATTGGTATATTAGGAACAATAAGTTTTATTCTAAAGTTGATTCATTTCATTCTAGGGACGGTGCTTTCCATTTGGAACTATATTCTCATTCCGGTTATAGTTTTCTAGTAACACTAAGTCTGGCAGTTGGAGCTGGAACAGTCTGTCGGAGTGAATCGACATCCATGTCGCTCACTCCTAAAATGCCCCTCCATGGGCATTTTCCAGACTTGGACGCTCCAACTGCCGGACTAAGTGTTACACGAAAATTATAAAGTCATGATAATATGTTTCCAGATGGAAAGCGCCTGTTCGTTGGAAGGTGGAATAATGGTGATAATCTTATTCCTGAAGGTTGAAATTTTTATTAGTTGTAATGGTGTAATGGTGTAATGGTGATTTTAATTTAGATATTTAGACACAAAAAAAGTTCCCGTCGAAAAGGACGAAGAACCGTGGTACCACCTTTATT
>JBASOB010000238.1:0-2324 GCA_049657865.1 Mobilitalea sp. | reverse complement strand
AGATAGATCAGCTTCTCCAAGTGAACAGTGGTTATTATGAAGAGGAAGGCATGCTTACAGGACCTGAAAATATCTGTGGATTTACAGAACAACAGATTGAGAATGCAGGGTCAGTTCTGGGTGGTGTTGGAGCGGAAAGTTTAAGAAAGATTCAAGAAAACTATATGCACAAACAACCACATCATATTCCTCTGCTTTTTATGGCGGATATCATTAATGGTTATCGTACGGTGTTCCCGATTCCACTTGCGCAGGGCTGCAGTTTCAATACTGAGATTTCAAAAAAAGCGGCAGAAATCGCAGCGAAGGAATCAGCTTCTGCTGGGCTTCATTTGACATTCTCGCCAATGGTTGACTTAGTGAGGGATGCACGCTGGGGCAGAGTCATGGAATCTACCGGAGAAGATACCTACCTGAATAGCTGCTTTGCCAAGGCAATCGTAGAAGGATATCAAGGAACGGGGCCTTTAACGGAAAAAGGAAGGATTGCAGCCTGCGTCAAGCATTTTGCAGGATATGGAGCACCGATGGCAGGAAGGGATTACAATACGGTGGAGTTGTCAGACCGGACACTGCGTGAAGATTATCTACCGGCTTATCAGGCGGCAATCGGTGCCGGATGTACTTCAGTAATGACCTCCTTCAATACATTGAATCGAATTCCTTCTTCCGCCAATAAGAAACTGCTCAGGGAGGTATTAAGAACTGAGATGGGTTTTAAGGGTATCATTATCTCTGATTGGGCTTCCATAGAAGAATTAATCAATCATGGTATCGCGAAAGATAAGAAAGAAGCTGCACAGCTTGCAATCGTAGCGGGTGTTGATATTGATATGATGACCACCTGTTATTGCAACAATCTAGGGAATCTTGTCGAAGAGAAGACGATAGACGAAGCCTTGATTAATGAGGCTGTTATGCGTGTGCTCCAATTGAAAAACAGCTTGGGTCTTTTTGAGAATCCATTTAAAGACGGAGATGCAGAGGAGGAACAAAAGATTGTTTTATGTAAGGAGCACCGGGAAGCAGCCAGAGCAGCAGCGGTTGAATCGATGGTCTTACTTAAGAAAGATGAAATCCTGCCCCTGAAAAATGAAGGACAAAAAGTTGCTTATATCGGACCGCATGTAAACAGTCAGTGGATTTCAGGCGGATGGTCCTTCTTTGCGGACATTGAAGATACGGTTACGTTAGAAATGGGAGTAAAGAACCGTAATCTGTCCGAGGTGACCTTTGCTCAAGGCTGCGGTATTGTAGATAATGATAACGGACTTGAAGAATTTCGTGAAATTCTGAAGATGGAAGAGAACAGTAAGAATGCAGATGCATTATTAGAAGAAGCACTCGAAAATGCAAGGAATGCCGATGTAGTAGTCATGGCTCTGGGAGAGCACCCATTTCAATCAGGAGAAGCCTCCAGTTACGCAGATCTAAATCTTCCGGAAATACAGATGGAACTATTTCGTAAAGTTTATGAAGTTAATCAGAATATTGTTGTGGTCTTATTCAATGGCAGACCGCTTACCATCAGGGAGTTGAGCGAAAAGGCAAAAGCAATTTTGGAGGTATGGCTTCCGGGAACAGAAGGAGGCAATGCGATTGCAGATGTCTTATACGGAGATGAAAATCCATCAGGAAAGCTTTCGATGAGTTTCCCTTATAGTGTCGGACAAGTCCCTGTATTTTATAATGAATTTCATACGGGCAGGCCGTATACAGGGAAGGAAGGTAAATTCTATTCTAAATATCTCGATATTCCGAATGAACCGCTGTATCCTTTTGGATACGGACTTTCTTATACAGAATTTGATATTTCACCAGTTGTTATCAGCAGAAATACACTAGATAAAAATATAGTTGATAAGAATACACTTGATGAGAATTCTAGTATAGAAGCTTCTGTTACTGTGAAAAACACGGGTCCTGTGCCCGGAAAAGAAGTAATTCAGCTTTATCTACAGGATATTAAGGGAAGCGTAGTAAGACCGGTACGTGAATTGAAGGGATTTCAGAAAATAGAACTCCAACCAGGAGAGCAAAGAAAAATTACATTCTTGATAACAGAAGAGATGCTTAGGTTTTATGGGATTGATATGAATTTTGCCAGCGAACCGGGTGAATTCCTACTGATTATTGGTAACAGCAGCCAGACACAGAACCATTGCAAGTTTATTCTTAATTGATGTTCATGAGATTAACAGTACTCATAACATTATGTTGATGGATACTTTGACAATAAAATTATGCAACTAATATATAGGATTATTTAACTGATATTTTTCGTTTAAAGCTGGTTTATAATACAGATTTCTAAGGATTATATA
>JBASOB010000237.1:0-1594 GCA_049657865.1 Mobilitalea sp. | reverse complement strand
GCTTAAATGTTCCATCTTGAAATCTCTTTTTAACTGCCCATTTGTTATTAGTGGAGATGCTTTCTGCCTCTCCTTGTGCAAGGGAGCTTAGTATGGTAATCATCTGTTCACTTTTTTCTGATAGGGTATTAATATGCTCTTTCTCAAAATATACCCCGATACCAAGTGCTTTTAGCTTTCTGATAGCCTCAATACTGTCTACTGTATTTCTAGCAAAACTTGTGACGGATTTTGTAATGATCATATCAATTTTGCCGTCTTCACAGTCTTTTATCATCCGTAGAAATTCATCACGTTTTTTTACTTGCGTACCACTTTTGGCTTCATCAGCGTAGATTCCTGTGTATTCCCAGTCATCTCTTTTTCCGATAAAAGTCTTGTAATATTCTACTTGTGCAGAAAAGGAATTCTGTTGTTCTCTTGAATCAGTACTTACTCTGCAGTAGGCACAAACTCGTTTTTTAGGTTGTAGTTCTAAGATTACCTTTTGCTTTACAGGTTCTATTTTTCTTACTTTCTTTGCCATGGTCTTCCTCCTTTCTTTTAGAACTTTAGTTCCTGTTAGCAACACACATTACCACAAGAATTTAAATATAGCTAGTGTTATTACACATATACTTTTGAAAGTTCTGGAGAAAAGGTCTGACGGTTTAATTCATCAATTTCTGCATATTCTTCATCCGTTCTAATTCCTCTACAAAGTAAGATCTTTAGCAGTTTTAAAGCCATTTTATATTCTACTTCTTTCGCTGTTTGCTCTTTTGTCATCGCCATCCCTCCATTCATGTGAATTTTATTATTGTTTATGTAAGTATTTTTCATCTGCTTAATATCACAAAAATAGGGACCGCCATTTTAAATAAAACTTATGATTAAACTCTCGTCTATTTCAAGCGATCCCCATTGCTTCTAATATTAAGATTTTGTGTTGTACTTAGACACTACCATCCCCAACACACAAAGTCTTGCAAGCAAGACTTAAAGGGCGATTACATAAACTGCAATTGGTTGTAACTGCTTTAACAGTTATTGCATCATAGGACTCTCACCTCCACCGGGATCTCCGCTGGCTGCCCCCATTGCGATGTCTGTGGCTGGGCAGAAGTATCATTATAGGCTGATGAGGTTATTGCGAACAATCTACCATAGATTGTTTCTTGGAACGGATGGGTATCGCTTTGCACCTTATTTTGCCGACTTTAATAAAAACAGAGATTATAATATCTGCTCTTACAGGTGGTCTTGGCGCATCCTCCATTGTCGCTTCTCCATTTCTGGCTCATCAACTAACGTATTTATGTAACCGGATATTTAGTTTTCAAAGTACAAGACAGGGAATAAAAAAGATCCCCTCAATGTGTAGGCAACGAGAAGACCTTTTTGACAACCATTTTTGAAAATATTTTATTTTTCTTTTAAAATTCTTTTTATTTTGATTAATCTTTTGGAGATGGCATTTTGTGAACAGTGCATTTTCCTTGCAATTTCACGCTGCGTATATCCTTCTATAGCCAATAAGGTTAAAAGTTCTAATTCATCATCACTTAAATCTCTTAGTTTTCTAGAAAGTGCATCATCAGATATAGTATCTATC
>JBASOB010000236.1:0-2684 GCA_049657865.1 Mobilitalea sp. | reverse complement strand
TCTTTGTTCCTATTTTGAATTCGTAATCTCTTTATTTTTCAGTTGCGAATCCAAGACTTTCCAAATATTCTTTTTCTTTCTCCTTATGAGTCTGCTCAAGCTGAAGTTTAATTTCATTCCATTTTTTACCCTTGAGCGAATATAAATTCATCGCCAGAAAGCAGATAAATAAAAGAATCGCAGGAACCAACATCCATCCAATCAAGATACCTTTTCCTGCCTGTGCTGACTGTCCGCCTGCCGTTATGGTTGAATCGTAACCAAATGCAGTAATAATAGTCAGGAAAATAGCTGTTGCAATACTCATGGCTGGTTTTGTAATCAGGCTGTTTACTCCTGCGTACATTCCCTCACGGCGAAGGGATGTTTTGCTTTCATCATAGTCGATTACATCTCCATTCATCAGTGGAATCAAATACATTCCACCTGCAAAACCAAATCCGATTGTAAAGAAACCAATAACAGCAATCACCAACGTTCCTCCAAATAAGGACATTGCGAAACAACCAAGGGAAAAGACAAGGCACATAATCTGAATGCATTTACTGACTCCCCATAAAACCTGTTTTCTAATCCAAAGTGTAATTCCAACTACTGCTCCTATCACTAATGCTACATAACATGGCACCATGGAGATATGAAATTCCGAAAAATAATAGTTTACCCCTAAAGAAAGAGAATTTTGAATATAAATTACTGTAAAACTTATAACTTCAAAGATAATAAAATGTTTGTTTTTAAAGCAGATTATCAAAGCTTTAAAAAATGGTGGTTGCTTATCCTCCTTTATATATCCTTTTTCTTTATAGAAAAAAGTACTAAAGAAGATTATGATTCCAGCAAGGATCCCTATCAATGTCATAATTAGCTGGAAATTATGCGGATCATCTCCTGGTTCCAGTTTAATCATTGGCATTAAAATAAGCGGAAAAGCAAGTGAAAATAAGCTGAATACCATTTTCCAAATAAAAATAGAACCACGCGCTTTATTAGATACGGCTATTTCAAAAGGCATAACATAAAGAGCGGTTGCTATTGAGGTATAAAGCGTATCAAAGAAAAAAAGAGAAATCAGCATTTGAAAAAACATTCCCCACTGATTGCCCGCAATTGGCCATTTCGTCCAGCATAAAATAAATACAAGTGCATAGATAGGTGCCCCGTATCGAATATACGGAAGGCGTCTTCCTATTTTTGATTTTGTTTTGTCCGATATAAATCCAAACAAAGGGTCATTCACCGCATTCCATATTCCAAAAAGCAACCATACCATGGATACCAATGCAGTATCAAGTCCCATCCACTTTGTAAAGAAATAAGTCAGTCCTCCTCCAGTAACTAAGCCACACAATACTCCACATAGTCCATCTGCACCTGAAAGCCATAATTTTGATTTTAAAGGTATCTTTTCCTCGGTCATATCATTTCTCCCTTTTATCATTCTAGTTTCTCTTAAAAATTCTTCAATTTCCTTTTACTATTTTGAAATACCTTTGATAATAATGGAAACTGTCTGTTCCAATGCTTCCTGATAGGTCAATTTATTCTCCTCCAGAAAATTTCCATGGCAGAGAGTCTTCATACCATTAATCAGCATGCTGATTACCATTGCCACACTTACTTCTTCAAAAACATTTTCCTCAATTCCCTGTTGCAGTAAATCCTCTACTATTTCCCATCCCTTTTCATACTTTGCCATGAAATAATGATATATATCGGGAAGTAGTTGCTCTGATTCATAGATTTTATCCAATCGCATCTTTTTGTCATACTTTGTTTCAACAGTACACACACGAAACATTTTTACTTTGACACTAAGTGTCTCATCGTTAACAATCAAATTTTGCTTAACATGAATATCATCATATGCTTCATCAATAATGGCTTTAAAAATGTCTTCCTTGCTTAAAAAATACTTATAAATTGTCTTTCTGCTAACCCTCATCCTTTGTACAATATCATCCAGAGTAAATCGGCAGCCTTTTTCATTGAAAAGAATAATGCAGGTATCAATAATCCGTTGTTTCACACAGCCTCCCACTTTCCTATTAATTTTGTACATTATGCACATACAAAGTATAATATTATGCATTGCATTTGTCAATATGTAGGGAACTATTTATTTCATTCCAGTTCCCTTATTGTTGATTTTATTTTCACTAAAAATCCTACAAAAGCAATTGATAGTGTATTCTTACATTTGATACACAACAAAAAAACTGCCAGTATTTCTACTGACAGTTCAATTTATGCGTGCTGCTTCGCAGCTCACATTACAATTATATTAAGCAACAATATTCTTAAGCCATCTCTTCTGCTTATATCTGATAAATCCTAAAATCAATTTATACACTTCCTCAATCATAATCATTGCATAAACCGCATAGATCGGTAAATGGAATACTAGCCCGCCAATAACTGCCATCGGGATTCCAATCAGCCAAACACCGCTGACATCCAGGAATAATGCTGCTTTTGTATCACCGCCGGAACGAAGAATTGCTACAATAATTAAGGCATTCAGCATTCTGGCTGGCATATACAGAGCAAACATCAAGATACAGATATTAATATATTCTGCAACAATACCATTTACATTAAAAAGTGAGATAATTGGACCACGAAGAAGGATGGTAAGCGTTGCACCAATGACCGTAATTACAAACTGCAGAATCATATAATTC
>JBASOB010000235.1:0-7290 GCA_049657865.1 Mobilitalea sp. | reverse complement strand
TGCTAAGGGAGGCAGATCATTTTTCTTATGGAGAGGGGGATACCGTTAATGAAGAAAGTTTGGCATGGATTGATCTTAATATTACTGACAGCGACGATGTTAAGACTATATTACAGAGGGAAGATTTCCAAGAAGTATTCAAAGCTCGAGCTGAAATGATTCAAAAGCAGTATACAAAACTTCCAACTAGTGTTCCTGATAGAGTCTATCAACTGGCAGAGGAAATTACAGCAAATTATGATACTACCTATGATAAATTGAAAGCAATAGAAAGCTTTTTGCAGGAATACAGGTATACACTGGAACCAGGAGAGATTCCTGCCGATGTAGATTTTGCTGATTATTTCCTGTTCGAAAATCAGGAGGGATATTGTACCTCCTATGCAACAGCGATGGCTGTTCTGGGACGGTGTATTGGTGTTCCAACCAGATACATCGAGGGATTTATCGTTAAATATGATAGACGTGAAACAGAAAAGATGTATCCGGTTATGAATAGTCAGGCACATGCCTGGGCAGAAGCTTATATCGAAGGCGTGGGTTGGATTCCATTTGAAGCGACTTCATCTTTCAATCAAGAGAGATATTTGAAGTGGAAGGATCTACCGAAACAGAGTGAAACAGGAAGCCCGGTGGATACTAGCATGTATCATCAGGAGGAAATCGGCAATAGGATAGGGCTAGATCAAATAGGTACAGCGGAACTGGAAGAAGATAATGCTTCCGAGGAGATAGTAGCAGGGTTTATTGTATTCTTTGCGGCAGTAGCGTTATTGTTTCTTGTGTTCACTGTTTACTATCTTGTATTAAGATTACAGTATCGGCAGGAATACGAAAGGGCAGATAATAGTCAGAAGATGTATCTATTGTTCCTCCGAATTCTAAGCCTGCTCAAGTGGGAGGGCTATGAGCTTGGACAACAGGAAACAATTCTTATGCTGGCGAAGAGAGTAAAAGATGAATTTCATTTCGATAAAGTTACCTTTCCGATCGTGGCTGATATTTACATGCAGTACCGTTATGCGGAAGCAGAGACTACGAGAGAACAATTCCTAAGAGTGGAGGTGTTCCAAAAAGGGCTCGCAAGTAAACGGAATGCAGAGCAGAGCAAAACATGGCTTTTATGGGAGGAATTCTTATTTCTGACGAAAAATAAAAACATGGGCAGGAAGTAGATGATTTCTATCCATTTTGTATGCATCACTAGATAAACAGAGGAAAAGCCAACTTATCAAAGTTGGCTTTTTTAGGGGAAATTTATGAAAATGTCTATGTTGATTGTAGTTGCTATAAGTTAATGGGAAAATCGTTCCCTAATTGATTTGATAATGTCATTATAGCGGCTAAATGTGTTTTTGGTATTACTAAAAAGTGAAAAGTATGTGAATTAGACTGCCTTATTATGAAAATATAAATTTGATATATTTAGCAAGCAGATTGTCAGGAGTATAGGTCATTGGTTTTTCGGAGGGAAATAAAAATGCCATTCGGTAACAATAATAACTCAAGGTAATCAAGCCTAACATCACGAGTATTGCAGTTAAATAGGTTAATTTCTTCCCCTGCAGATATCTTCTTATGAAAAAGTAAAGGAGGAAAGGAACCCAGATTAGTACGGACAGATTTATCTTCACTGCAGATGCAAAATCTCCGGTACATAAGGAATGAACAGCTCTTGTCAGACCGCAGCCTGCACATGGAAAGCCGGTTAGAATTACAAAGGGACACACGGAGTGAAAAAAATACATGGTAACAATACAGTATAGAACAATTAGTAGGAAGGGAATTTGGAGAGTAACGAGATCTCTCCAAATTCGTTCCATAACGATTAACGGTTTTTGTAATAGATTCTTCATATTATTCTATATTTATGATGCAGAAGGTTGCTTATGAAATCAATTGACGGTTTCATACTTAATACATCAAGCTCGTAAATGTAGCAAAAGCGCCTGTTGCTGCAAGAATTGCGGCAAAGACAACTGCAATAATTAAAAAGCAGAAGTAAGAACGGGCAAAGTTCTTAACATTTACATTCTTGGATCCACCAAAAGAAAAAATAATAAGAGCGATGAAACCTACACACGGAATTGAGAAAAGCAATTCATATCCAAAGTATCCCCACATACTGATTGGTGTGTAATCTTCATTTGATACCGGCTGCTGATAAGATTGCTGGTATGGCTGCTGGTATGGCTGTTGCTGTGTTTGTTGAGGTTGGTCCTCTGTCCTAAGTGTTACTCCACAACTTGTACAAGTGATGTTTTTCTCGTCGTTCTCTGTTCCACAATTTCTACAAATCATTTGAATCCTCCTATGTATACGCTTTTAGTATGAATATATTATTGGTGTAAAATATACCCACTTGTATAATATACAGTATTTTCCACAATATGTCTATTTTTAATTTATTTTATTTCTTGATTATTTATATGATATAATCAGATAAAAGGAGAAATCGGAGCTTGGTATCGCTTGAAATTGATTCCAGTATATGTTAAAATTACGCTATGTTTTTAACTGTTAGCAGCACAGATGTGATATTCTTTAATAGTGTTCTGATTTTTTTTGATATTATTTGATATTTTTTTTGATATCATAGAAGGGATAGGTGACGAGAAGTTGTTCGGAGTAAATAGGATTAAGGTAAAGAAGGAAATAAGTGAAGATAATGTCAAATTTTTTGTCGATTATTTTAAATCGAAAAAGCCAAAGGAATTTGTCATTGAGCTGATGAAAGATTTAATAGGAGAAAAATATTTTCTATTGGTGATTGATACAAAACTTTCTTATAATAAATTAAAAGTAAGTGCAGAAAGTGAACTGAAAGAATTGACGGAAAGATTAGATGAACAAGCAATCAGTTACAGGCAAGTGACTACGAAAAGTGATTCGACAAGGAATGCTCTAGGGCTTCCCCTGAATTTCGGAAAAGAAGATAAAATAAAGAATTATGTAGTTGGACTTGTTGTGGCTGCAGAAGATTATAATAAAATCAGCAGCATATTAGTAAAACATAATGCGCTATGCTATATTCTTTCCGAAACAGTAATTCCAGAGGAAGCACTCGAACAATTTGATAAAATTAATGGAGATACCGATGAATTGAATGAAATGTTTGGATCCTATATCTATGTTGACAGTTACTTCTCCCATGTTAATATAATAACCGAGAAAAGTAAAAGCGCATTCATAGAAGAGATATTACAAAAACATATTCAGGAAAAATAGTGGATTTAGAGATAAGAAGGTGAAACATTAAAACCATCCATACTTACCTTTAAATTCTACAAACTTTACATATTCAATTGTTTCCGTATAGATTTCATCTTTCCTATCTTTGGTGACAAGAACAAGTTCCTGTAATTCTTCCGGTCCAATGGGGATAATCATTCGGCCCCCAGCTTGAAGCTGTTCTAACAACTCTTCTGGAATTTCACTGGCGGCTGCAGTGACCATAATACGGTCATAAGGAGCATGCTCCACCCAACCTTCACTGCCATCCCCGATTTTGAAAAATATATTGGTATATCCCATTTCCTCCAAGCGGTCCTGAGCAGACAGGGACAATTCACGAATTCGTTCTACAGTATATACCTGCCCCGAGAATTTAGCGAGCAGGGCAGTCTGATACCCGGAACCAGTACCGATTTCCAGTACTCTACTGTCAGGATTGGGATCTAACAACTTTGTCATTTCAAGTACCAGTGTGGGCTGCGAAATGGTCTGCCCGAAGCCGATGGGCAGAGCCTGATCAACCTCTGAATATCTTTTATACTCATTATCTATAAATGCAGATCTATCAAGTTTCTCAAAAAAATCAAGCAATTCCGCCTCATTCATAAAAATCATCTCCTATAATTCATACTAACAACCATGCCAATCTCTCTACCTGCAAACTTTGGGTTGCAGGCATAAATTTGCGTGTGAAAAATTACTCTTTCACACTAACGTACATGATTGTGCTTTACAGCATCTCAAACACTTGGACGAACTGTTTTATGCAGAGCATCTATTTTGAAGCAATATTATCATAGCACTTAACCACAACTCCTTCCATGGATTTTTCTAAGGGATACTATTCATAAATTGACACTTCATTATGATAGAATAAGCGAAGACACAGATATGATGTGACCTCCCAATCGTTAGATTTTTGATCTAACTTTGGAGGGGGCGGTTCAGATAGAGGTCTTAGCTTTTTAATTTAGAAATAATAAGAAATAATAAGAAATAAGAAGAAAATATCTGATTTGGTCATATTCAGGTCATAATAGAAAGCTATATTAGGAACATCAATCAGTATAGTAGCAGTTATAATCTTTATGAGACAACTTTGCAGCATTACATGCAGAAGAGGAGAAACTATGAGCGAAAAGAGCATAGCAGTAAGATATTATTCCAAGACAGGTAACACAAAGAAACTTGCAGAAAGAATCGCAGCAACAGCAGGATGTAAAGCCGAAACAATTGAGGTTGAGTTCAGTGAAAAAGTAGATATCTTATTTCTTGGCGCATCGGTATATTATGCAGGAATCGATAAGAAGATGAAAGAGTATATAGCAGGACTTGATAGGAACAAGGTAGGTAAGGTGGTTGTATTTTCTACCTCAGCCTTAGCAGAGCGTGCATTTCCAAGTATCAAGAAACACCTTTCCTCGAAAAATATAAAAGTGGAAGCGGATGATTTCTACTGCCGCGGACAATTTGCCGTATTATATGCGGGAAAACCGGATGAAAAGGATTTGACAGCAGCTGAAGAATTTACAAGAAAGATAATTGGATAATTCTATGGTTAATCTAAGGATAACGAGGATTTAGTTCAGGATAGAAAGAGGTTAAAATGAAATTAGCATGGAAAGAATTAAAACACAGCAGAATGAAGTATCTGCTGATTGAGAGCATCATCGTCTTGATGATATTTATGGTTATTTTCTTGTCGGGACTTGCCAATGGATTATCTAGGGCAGTCAGTGCGGCAATTGAGAATGAAAATGCGAAATATTATGTAATCAGTGAAGATGCCGAAAATATGATTGGGATATCAAGTTTGCCCAAAGATGTACTGGAACAGGTGGCGGGCATGACTACAGATAATGTAACAAATCTTGATATTCAGAGAACCAACTTAAATACAGAGGCAGAACAGACTAAAATTGATGTTACCTATTTTGCAATCAATCCAGCTGGGTTTCTAGCGCCGGATATCACAGAAGGAATAGAACTATCGGATACGGACTCGAAGTACACCATAGTCTTAGATGATTCCTTTAAAGAGAATAATATTAAGATAGGCGATATTGTAGAGGATTCAGCAGCTGGAATAAAAATGACGGTAGTTGGATTTACACAGGATGAAATGTACGGACATTCACCGGTCGGATTTATCTCAACTAATACTTACACCGCAATTAATACCGCAGTGAATCCGGCATATCAAGAAAAATATCATGCAATTGCTATTCAGGGATCTGACATTAAGAATATCGAGGTTGAGGGAATGTCCGTAGTGGATAAATCAACGATTGTAGATAATATCCCCGGATATCTAGCAGAACAGCTTACGATAAATATGATCTTGTGGGTATTAGTGGTGATATCCGCTGCTGTATTAGGCGTGTTTTTCTATGTAATCACGATACAGAAATTAAAACAATTTGGAATATTAAAAGCAATCGGCATGGGAATGATGGAACTTGCCGCTATGATTACAGGACAGGTTCTGCTACTTGCAGTATTTGGCGTCATAACTGGGAATATACTTGCCTTTGGTATGGCAGCAATGCTTCCAGGCAGTATGCCATTTCATTTGGAGATACCGATTGTGATTGTTATCTCAATCGTTTTTATCGCAATCACTTTGGTTACTAGCCTTCTGTCGATAAGAAAAGTTGCAAAAGTTGATCCAATTGCTATAATAGGAGGTAATGAATAATGCAAAATGAATATACGTTACAACTTAATCATATATCTAAAAAATATCAGGACGGAGAACAGGAGAATTTGGTATTAAATAATATCTCGCTTAAAGTAAGACCCGGTGAATTCGTTGCAATTGTAGGCCCCTCCGGTTCCGGAAAAAGTACCTTTCTTTCTATTTCAGGGGCATTGCTTTCCCCTTCGGAAGGGAATGTCGTTATTGGAGATACCAAGCTACACAAAAAAGAAAATAAGAAATTGACTAAAATACGAAGAGAAAAAATCGGATTTATATTTCAAAATCATTATCTGCTTCCATTTTTAACAGCAGAGGAACAGCTACAGCTGGTCATTGACTTGAACAAGAAGAATAGAAAGCCAGATATGAATGCACAGGAGATGTTAGAGGATTTAGGGCTTTTGGCGCTTGCTAAGAAATACCCGGATTCGATGTCAGGCGGAGAAAAGCAGAGGGTTGCAATCGCTCGAGCTTTTATGAATCATCCGGATGTAATTCTTGCGGATGAACCGACAGCAAGCCTGGATGGCGCCCGCGGCAGACAGGTAGTAGAAATGATTAAAAAAGAAGTAATCAAACATAATAAGGCTGCCATTATGGTAACCCATGATGAAAGAGTGCTGGATCTGGTCGATGTGGTTTATCGTCTGGAGAATGGGGTATTAAAAAAAGCAGCGAATTATTAATTATGAAAAGGAGCGAGAATGTTTTCTATACTTGTTGTAGAGGATGATGAGATTCTAAGTAAAATGATAGGTGTAAAATTAAAGCAGGAAGCCTACCATGTACTTACTGCATATGACGGAGAAGAAGCACTGCAAGTGCTGGACAGAGAACATGTCGATTTGATTATCAGTGATATCATGATGCCGAATATGGATGGGTATCAACTGACGAGAGAACTTCGAAGTGCGGCATATAAGGTTCCTATTCTTATGATTACAGCAAAAAATCAGATGGAAGATATAGAAAAAGGCTTTCATGCAGGAACTGATGATTATATGATTAAACCAATCAATTTGAAAGAGATGGTACTCCGTGTTAAGGCTTTGCTTCGGCGGGCACAGATTGCAAACGAAAAAAAGCTTGTAATTGGGAGTACCACTCTTGATTACGATGCACTGACGATCAAAATAAAAGAGGAAGATCTTGAAATGCCACCAAAAGAATTTTACCTCCTCTTTAAGCTACTGAGTACCCCGAACAAAATATTCACCAGACAGGAACTGATGGATGAAATATGGGGAATGGACTCAGAAGTGGATGATAGAACAGTAGATTCCCATATTAAAAAGCTCAGGAGAAAGTTTGAAAATAGTACTGATTTTGAGATAATTACGATCCGCGGATTAGGG